>JBLHNX010000111.1:0-8046 GCA_047622125.1 Paracoccaceae bacterium
TTCCATAGACCCAGTTTGTGCTTTTTTCACCGCCCACCGCGCGCTACACCTTTGGGATGACAACAGATCAAATCATCCTCTTTGCCCTGTTTGGGTCCGTGTTCGGAATGCTGCTTTGGGGCAAGTTCCGTTATGATCTCGTGGCCTTCGCCGCCCTGATGATCGGCGTCGTTCTGGGCGCGGTCCCCACCAAGGATGCGTTCAGCGGGTTTGGCCACCCTGCAACGATTATCGTCGCATTGGTGCTGGTCGTTTCGGCAGGATTAGTGCGATCTGGTGCTGTCTATCTGATCACCCGCACGCTGGTTGATAGTTCGCGAAATCTGGGCACGCATATCGCGATTATGGGCGGGATCGGCGGCGTGCTGTCGGCCTTCATGAACAACGTCGCAGCCCTTGCCTTGCTCATGCCCGTTGATGTGCAAACCGCGCGCAAAGCGGGCCGCAAACCAAGCCTGTCACTCATGCCACTGTCGTTCGCCACGATCCTTGGTGGCATGGTCACGCTGATCGGCACGCCGCCCAATATCATCATCGCTGCGATCCGCGAGGAAAGCCTTGGCGAGCCGTTCAAGATGTTCGATTTCGCCCCCGTAGGCGCTGTCACGGCCATCGCCGGCCTGCTGTTTGTGGCGCTGGTTGGCTGGCGTTTGATCCCGCAAAAAGACACCGACGCGGGTAAATCGCTTGAGGTTTTTGCCGACTATTTGGCGGAACTGACCGTGCCTGCCAATAGCAAACAAATCGGCAAACGCGTGCAGGAACTTTATGAAGCAGCCGACAAAGCCGACGTCGCAATCCTTGGCCTGATCCGCGACGGAAAACGCCGCTACGGCACCGCGCGCAATACTCCCCTTAGGGCGCAAGACATACTTGTGATCGAAGCCTCGCCCGACGCCTTGGACGAATTTCGCGCGGCGCTAAAGCTCAACTTTGCTGATGATAAACGTGAAGAACACCTGAAAGCCGCCGGTGAAGGCCTTGTGGCGATCGAGGTGGTCGTGACCGAGGAAAGCCGGATCAACGGCAAGACGGCGCAGACAATCGGCCTGTCATGGCGCCAGAGCACGGTTCTCATGGGGATCTCGCGCAAAGGCAAAACCATCCGCACCCAGATGCGCAAAACTGTGATCCAGACCGGCGATATCTTGTTGCTCCTCACACCTGAAAAAGCCGCCAATGACGTGATTGACTGGCTCGGTTGCCTGCCACTCGCGGATCGTGGATTGGCCGTCACAGCCGATAGCAAAGTCTGGCTGGCGATCGGTCTATTCGGCGGGGCCGTGGCCGCTGCCAGCTTAGGGTTCGTCTATCTCCCCGTGGCCCTTGGGCTTGTCGTCGTTGCTTATGTCTTGGCCAAGATCGTCCCTCTGTCCGAGCTATACCACCACATCGAATGGCCTGTCGTTGTTCTGCTTGGCTCGATGATCCCGCTTGGCGCAGCACTGGAAACATCGGGCGGCACCGAATTGATCGCGGGCTGGCTGGTCAGCCTGACAAACGGCATGGCACCGTGGATGATCCTGACCGTGTTGATGGTCGTGACGATGACGCTATCGGATGTGCTAAATAACACCGCGACCACCATCGTTGCAGCGCCCGTCGGCATCCAGATGGCGCAGACCTTGAATGTGTCCCCTGACCCGTTCCTGATGGCTGTGGCCGTGGCCGCATCCTGTGCGTTCCTCACCCCCATCGGCCACAAGAATAACACGCTTATTCTTGGGCCAGGCGGCTATAGTTTTGGCGATTACTGGCGCATGGGCCTGCCGCTGGAAATCATCGTCGTCGCGGTGTCGATCCCCGCCATTCTGGTCTTTTGGCCGCTCTAGGGCTACATCGCGCAAATGAAGAAATTTTTGATCCTGCAACTACGCCCCGAAACCGAGGCGAGTGACGATGAATACGCCGCGATCCTGCGCAAAGGCGGGCTGGCAGCATCCGACACGCACCGTATCCGGCTGGACTGCGAAGACCTGCCCGCCGACATGGACGTGCGCGATTATGCCGGTGTGATCGTCGGTGGCGGACCGGGTTGCGTCAGTGACGCGCCACAAGACAAAACCCCGCAAGAGGCCAAGATCGAAGCGGCCTGCCTGTCGCTGATGCCGCAGATTACCGCGCTGGATCACCCGTTCATGGGCTGCTGCTATGGCATCGGCATTCTGGCGCATCATCTGGGGGCCGAGGTCAGCAAAGTGCGCTACGGCGAACCCGTGGGTGCCGCGCCGTGCACACTGACGGCGGCGGGACGCAATGATCCGCTCCTACACGGGCTACCGACAGATTTTCACGCATTCGTTGGCCACAAAGAAGCGGTGCAGGATCTGCCGCAGGGCTGCACCCATCTGGTCGCAGCGCCTGATTGCCCGTTCCAGATGATCCGCTATGGCGCCAATGTCTACGCCACGCAGTTCCACCCCGAAGCGGACGCAGCAGGCTTTGAAACGCGTATCCGGCTTTACAAAGACAAGGGCTATTTCGATCCAAGCGACGCCGACGATCTGATTGCCATGTGCCGCGCCGCTGATGTCACAACGCCTGAATTGATCCTGCAACGTTTCGTGCAGCGCTACGGATAAAGCGGCCACAGGAACGGGATGACCACGGATGCAAGCATCCCGATTGTCAGGTTCAACGGAATACCTACGCGCAGGAAATCGCTGAACTTATACCCGCCGGGGCCGTAAACCAGCGTGTTGGTCTGATAGCCAATGGGCGTTGCGAAACTTGCACTTGCCGCGACCATGACAGCCACCACCAGCGGGCGCGGATCAAGGCCCATTGCCGTCGCCAACCCGATCGCGATGGGGGTGATCACCACGGCGACGGCGTTGTTGGACACCATTTCTGTCAACACCGACGTCAGCAGGTAAATCGCCCAGACGATCAGAAACGGCGGCAGCATGCCCAGCGCGGGCGCGATTGCATCGACGATCAAGGCAACGGCACCCGACGCCTCGAGTGCGGCCCCAATCGCGAGCATGGAAAAGATCAGCGCCAACAGGCGGCCATCGACAAACGAAAACGCCTCGTCTGCATCAATGCAGCGGGTCACCAGCACCAGCGCGACCGCGAGGATCGCCAGAAAAAAGATCGGCGCAACACCAAATGCGGCAAGCCCGACAATGCCCAACAGCGCCGCAATAACGATCGGCGCATGGGACCGGCGGAACGCACGGGCAGACGGGTGCGACACGTCAACCATGTCCATATCACTTGCAAGACGCTGAATGTCCTCGGGCGTTCCTTCCAGCAGCAAGGTATCGCCAACCCGCACGACCAGTTCATCCAACTGACGGCCGATATTCTGGTTCCGACGGTGCACGGCGAGCGTATATACGCCGTAGCGGCGGCGCAGACGCAGCGCGCCAAGGGTGCGGCCAATCATCTTGCACCCCGGCGTAATCAGCACTTCGACGGTCGATGTTTCCACGGCTGACAGCTGATCAACACGTTTCAGTTCTTTGGTGGCCTGCAAAGACAATAGTTCGGTCATCGCGGTGCGCAGCACCACGCGGTCACCAACCTGCAAGGTTACGCCCGCCAGATTGCGCCGCAGCGAAGCATCACCGCGCACCACGTCGATCAGGCGCACGCCTTCGCGTTTGAACAGCTGCACCCCCGTGACTTCACGCCCCACAAGGTTGCTTTCGGGCGGGATCACCGCCTCGGTGAAAAACCGCATTTTCGATTTATCGGACAGCAAGTTGGCCATGCTATCGCGGTCAGGCAGCAGCGCAGGCGCAATGAAACGCAGATAAATCATGCCCCAGATCACAAGAATAATGCCCAGCGGCGTCACTTCGAAAATGCTAAATGGTTCAAGGCCCTGCGCGCGGGCCACACCATCAACCAGCAGGTTTGTGGATGTGCCGATCAAGGTCAGCGTGCCACCAAGGATCGCGCCATAGCTCAGCGGAATCAACAACTTGGATGCCGATAACCCCATTGTGCGGGCCAATTGCACGAACACGGGGATCATCACGACAACCACGGGCGTGTTGGACACAATCGCCGAGGACAACACGACAAACGCCATCAACCCCCCGAGCGCGAGCGCGGGGCGGGTTTTCGCATTGCGTTCGGCGACACTGGTCAAGGCATCCAAGGCACCGGTGCGCACCAGCGCGCCCATGACGATGAACATCGCGGCAATGGTCCACGGCGCAGGGTTGGACAGCACCTTCAGCGCGTCCTCGTAGGGGAGCACACCGCTGATCAGCATTAGCGCCACACCAGTAATTGCGACGACTTCGGTCGGAAAGGTTTCGCGCAAAAACAGCACGAACATGACCACGACAACCGTCAGGGTCAACACCGCCTGCCCCGTGGGCGAGACTGCGAAAAGTTCAATCATGAAGCATCATCCTGTGGCCCCATCCTACTGCGCGGGATCAGTTTCGCGTCAAGCGCGCGGCGGCGCAAGCGGATTAGGCCAAGATCAAGCCGGAGCGGCCTGCTGCAGGCGTCCGCCCGTGCGGATCATGTCCACGCGCGTGGCCTTGCCGGTGCGATCATCGGTGACGACGAACAGGCCCGACAGGGTTGCTTCGGCCGCTGCTGGGGAAAACCGTTCCTTGGGCATGCCGGTGATAAAGCGACGCAGGGGTTCGGCTTTGTCCATGCCAATGACGGAATTGTAATCGCCGCACATGCCAGCATCTGTTTGGTAGGCGGTGCCAGCGGGCAGCAGCATCGCGTCAGCGGTCGGCACATGGGTATGCGTGCCAACAACAATGCTCGCGCGGCCATCACAGAAATGACCCATGGCCATTTTTTCCGATGTCGCTTCGCAATGCATATCAATCAGGCTGGCCTGCACCATCCCGCCCATCGGATGCTGACGCAGCACTGCATCAACGGCTGAAAACGGATCGTCAAACGGGCGTTTCATGAACACTTGGCCCAAGACCTGCGCCACCAGAACCTTGCGCCCGCCTGGCGCGTTAAATACGCGCGCACCCACACCTGGTGCCGCTTTGGAAAAATTGATCGGGCGAATAATGCGCTGTTCGCTACCGATGAACGACATCATGTCTTTTTGATCGAAGGCATGATCACCAAGGGTCAACACATCAGCGCCCGCGTCCAGCAACGTCTTGGCATGTGCGCCCGAAAGGCCCATGCCGCCGGTCGCATTTTCACCGTTCACCACGACAAAATCGAGCCGCCATTCCTCGCGCAAACGCGGCAGGTTGGTGGTAATAGCCGCGCGTCCCGCGCGGCCCATGACGTCGCCTAGAAATAAAATTCGCATTCGCGGGGGTAAAGCAATGCCATCGCCCAAGTGCAAGCGAATTATAAAAAGCCCAAGCGCGAGCAACTCATAAGAAATACGTCAGCCCATGCAGGATCGTCAGGCGCAGGCGATCCGGGTCGATCTGGTCAGGGTAATCGAACAGCACCGCACGGGTGCCATCAATCCGGTTCGCGCCTGCAAACCGTTGCGCGTGGTTTGCGATCACGGTGGTGGAACAGGGCGCATAAAGCGCAAAACCTGCATCCTTGTGCGGCCCGACACGCAGGGTCGTCCCACAGTTCGCAGCCACGGGCCGATATGCAGGCTGACCCCATTTCAGGCTTTCCGTCAACAGGCCAACGCGCGGGTCGCTGTGAGCGGTCTCAAGGATCAGGGCGCGCAAACGGGCCATGCCGTTGGCTGTCAGTTCCGGCTAGGCCTCAAATACGGCGGCAATCGCGGGGGCTAACGGGCGTTTAGCCATCAACACCCCTAGCGCTTTGGTTCAATCACGCCATGTTCCGTGACGATCAGATCAAGCGGCTGATCTGTGGCTTCAAGCGGTAGGTCTGCGGCCTCTTGCGCTGCATATGCAAACCCAATCGCCATCGTGCCACGCAGCGCGCGCAGCCCTTCTAGCGTGCGATCGTAAAAGCCGCCGCCATAGCCCAACCGCCCACCTGCGCGACTGAATGCAACCAAAGGCACGATCAGAATTTCCGGTGTGATCCAATCGCCCGTCGCAGGCACCCGCGCGCCAAACTCACCGTCGATCATCTCGCAGTCAGGCTCCCAGTTGCGAAACCGCAATGGTTGCCCCTTGCCCATGATCACAGGAACGCAAACGGGGCCGTGTGCGGCGGCTTCTTCCATCGCCGCCAAAGGATCAATTTCTGTTCGCATCGCCATATACCCTGCCAGCGGCACACCACGATATCCGGCAAGCACTTCGGACAAATACCCTGCACCCCCGACGTGGCTGTCATGGGCAATCTTGCGGCGCGCGAAAGCCGCCTTGCGGGCTGCGGTTTTGACGGCTGCTAGATCGGTCATAACAGCATCAACGCAGCAAGACTGAGGAACGCAAAGAACCCGACAACATCCGTCACAGTTGTAACAAAAGCACCGGACGCAAGGGCGGGATCAACGCCCAGTTTTTCCAAACCGATCGGGATCACAGTGCCCGCCAACCCCGCCACAACCATGTTGATCACCATCGCAAGGCCGATCACCACCCCCAGCATCGGCGAGCCGAACCAGACCATGCCAACCACACCCATGACGACCGCAAAAATCGTGCCGTTGACGCAGCCCACATAGACCTCGCGCCGGATCACCCGCCAGACGTTCGCGCCGGTCAGGTCGCGCGTCGCAATCGCGCGCACGGCTACCGTCAGGGATTGCGTGCCCGCGTTGCCGCCCATCGAGGCAACGATTGGCATCAAAACCGCAAGCGCGACAAAACCCGCAATCACGTCTTCAAACAAGGAAATAACAAGGCTGGCAAGGATCGCCGTGACAAGGTTCACAGCCAACCACGGAAAGCGCTGACGCGTGGTTTCAATCACGCGGTCGGTCAGGCTGCCTTCGCCAACACCGGCCAGACGCAGGATGTCTTCTTCGTGTTCGTCGTCCAGCACAATCATCGCATCATCAATGGTGATCACACCAACCAGACGGTCGTCTCCATCAACCACAGGGGCCGAAATCAGGTGATACTGGTTGAACGCATAGGCCACGTCCTCTTCGTCTTGATCATAGCGGAAGGTGCGAAAGCTCTCTTCGCTCAGATCAACCAGTTTGGTGGCGCGCGGCGCGCCCAAAAGGCGACCTAAGGTCACGTAACCTGTTGGTTTCATGCGCGGATCGACAAGGATGACATGATAGAATTGTTCTGGTAAATCGTCATGGCTGCGCAGATAGTCAATCGTTTCGCCCACGCTCCAGTGGTTCGGGGCGCGCACGACTTCGACCTGCATCAAGCGGCCAGCAGAATCCTCGGGGTAGGACAGCGCCTGTTCAACCGCGATCCGGTCGTTGATGCCCAGCGCGTCCAGAACCGCCTCTTGTTGGGCATCATCAAGATCTTCGACAAGGTCCACGACATCGTCGCTTTCCATGTCGCGCACGGCATCGGCGAGTTCGAGCGGCGCAAGGCTTTGAATGACTTCTTCGCGCAGACTTTCTTCAAGTTCAGACAGGATTTCCCCGTCCATCCCACCACGCCATAGGATCAAAAGCGCGCGGCGGTCCCTGCTGTCGATCTGTTCGAGAAGATCGGCGATGTCAGCCGCGTGCAGCGGGTTAAGCAGGTCATCGACCAGCCCCGCATCACCCGCCTCTACAGCATCAAGCACCGCGTCCATGACACGTTTCGTCAGGCTATGGCCGTCATCGTCGATGTCGTTCAGGTCTTCCACACATCACCCCGCATTTGCACACAGCATAGAGGAACACCCGCCGCCAGCAAGAAGGTCTCTCTTGGAAAACGAGAGTTTACGAACCGCAGCTTTGCCACTTATTGTTACGCGCATGACACAGCATCTTCTTTTGGGGCAAACCCTTTCGTTTTCAGGCGATCCGCTCACGTCCGATTGGGCCGACGTGACCCATCACGATAGCCAAGGCGGCGTTCTTGTGGCTGACGGGCGCATTGTTCAGGTCGGACCTGGCGACGCAATAAAACGCGCGCACCCGCAGGCACAAATCCATGATTATGGCGATGCGCTGATCAGCGCGGGTTTTGTGGATGCGCATATGCACTACCCGCAGACGGCGATGATCGCGAGTTGGGGAAAGCGGCT
>JBLHNX010000112.1:0-8035 GCA_047622125.1 Paracoccaceae bacterium
ACCAGTAGTCACACCACAGTTCAGTGTGCCGCGGGCTTGCACATCATCAAGCGTGCCAGCAGCTGCGACGCCGGCGGAAAGACCTGCAACGGTCAGTGCGCCGAGGAGAACGGATTTATTCATTTTTACCTCTTCCTGAGTTCCCCCTCATCAGGGGATTAGTTTCTGCCTCGTTGGACAGGGGCGATACGGAAGGGCGGATGTCTCCGCCTCAACTGCGGTAATTAGGTCGGATTCAAACCCAGAGGTCAAGGGGAGGCCGGGAAAACATCACGTCATCACCAGTCATTTCGGCTTAATTCAGTATAAAACGCAGGCCATTTGACTTTATCCAGCAGGCAGCGCCAATCTGCAAAAGCTGTGCGCATGCAAAAACGCAGTGCGCTTGCGCTCTGCGGTCGCGCTCGCTTCGTCATCTGCACCCCATTGCGAAATCTGCCAATCTTCGTCGATCCGGGACAAATCCCATGCCTGTGCGGGATCAAGACGCCCAGCCTGAACCGCCAAGGCAAGAATCAATGAACCGGACATGCTAACCAGATCGTGAAATCCGGTGAGCGAAAACACATCTTGCTGCATTACGATTTCAGCAAGCCGATCGAGCGATGCCTGTGGCTGGGCAATTGGTGCTATTCCCTGCCCCGTTGTTAGCGGCGCGCCCAGATCATCGGTCGCCCACTGCAAAACCGGATCCCAACCTTGGACTTGTATCGCGACAAGTTCGGCAGGCGTGGTTGCGCGATAGCACAACAGATCGCTGCCGCCATATTCGGCCAGCAAGTGAACGACCTCGGCGTGTTGCGTCGCAACCTTATCAATCGCTGCGTTGGCGGAACGGGTAAAGGGCATAACTTCGGGGTTCACTGTCTTTTCAACGGCGCCCCATTCGGCGGCGATCTGTTCTGCAAGCGCGCGGGTGGGCACAACCAGCGGCGCCTTGGCGGGTGTCTTGACGGGGCGACCATCAAGAGCAATGCCAAAACCACGCTCGGTTTCGGTTACGGCCACGTCAGTCCAAAATCGTTTGGCAGTCCAGTCACTCATCGTTAAGGCTCCACAAGGGCATCAAGGGCGGCGGGCAAATCTGCAAAGCAGTCGATCAGAGCATCAGCGCGCAAGGTTTTCGCCGGATGATAGCCCCAGGTCACGCCAATTGATTTCACCCCTGCCGCGCGTGCCATGTCCATGTCGTATGTCGTGTCGCCGATCATCACGGCCCGACCAGCATCAATGCCGGTTTCCGATAGGGCTGCCAGAATCATCGCAGGATGAGGCTTGGAGGGATGGTGATCCGAGACTTGCTGGCTAACAAACATCCGGTCCAGCCCATGCCCCTCTAACAACTTGTCCAGCCCACGCCGCGATTTGCCTGTCGCCACCGCCAAAAGGGTCTCGGGTTGGGCATGCAACGCCAAAAGAACCTCGCGGGCCTGCGGGTAAAGCGGGCTTGTTTGCTCCACAGGCGACGATCCACGCAAGGCGATGTAGGCATCTTTATAGCCCTGCACCATGCGATCCAGTTGGGCATCAGGCAGGCTCGGGTGCAACCGCGCAATTGCCACCTCAAGCGACAACCCGACAATTGCAATGGTTGCGGCAGGCGCGGGCGGCGGCAACCCCTCGGCGCTAAAGGTCGCATTCATCGCGGCGATGATATCGGCCTGACTATCAACCAGCGTGCCGTCCACATCAAATATGACAAGACGCAAATCGGTCACATGAGGTCTTCAAACGGGTCGTTGGGCATGCCTTTTGCCTGCCAGCCGACAAAATCCCAAGTGCGCGCCATGTGATCGGGGAGCGGTGCAACGAAAGTCATAACCTTTTTGGTGGTCGGGTGTTCGATGGTCAATTGGCGCGCGTGCAGATGCAGTTTGCGGCCAATCTCTTCGCCCATGCCGCTGCCCCAACCATCGCCAAGATTTTCCTGCGCACTGCCGCCGTATTTACCATCGCCAATGATCGGGTGACCCAGCTCGGCCATATGAGCGCGCAACTGGTGTGTCCGCCCCGTGATTGGCACAAGGCCGACCCAGGCGGCGCGGCTCGCCAGTTTATCCATTACCGCGTAATCGGTCGTGGCACGTTTGGCGCCTTCGGTCTTGTCGACTTCAGCAGGGTGGATACAGCGCATCTTTTCGTTTTCGCCACCGCGTCCGTGGCCGCCCGATTTCAGCAAGCCGTATTTGATCGTGCCCATACGCGGATGGGGAACGCCTGCAACGGCGGCCCAGTAAATCTTGCGGGTTTCGCGGTGCTTGAAGGCATCGGTCAATGCCTTTGTGGCCATCCGCGTGCGGCCCAGAACCAGCACGCCGGACGTGTCTTTATCCAATCGGTGCACAAGGCGCGGGCGATCCTCAAGACCAAAGCGCAATGCCTCGCCCATACCATCGACATGGCGGGTTTGCTTGCTGCCACCTTGGGTCGGAAGGCCAGCGGGTTTGTTTAGCACGATGATATCGTCATCGCGATAGATCACGCAGGACTGGATCATCTTTTCGTCGGCAGGGCTGACGTGCTTGCGCATGACGGCTTGTGCGGTGATTTCATCGGCACTTGGGAGCGGTGGGATGCGGACCTGCTGGCCAACTTCCAAACGAGTCGCCGATTTCACGCGGCCCCCGTCGACGCGCAGATCGCCCTTGCGGCACATCTTTTCGATGCGCCCCTGTGACAGGTGCGGGAAATGGCGACGTAGCCAGCGATCAAGGCGCTGATCACCCTCATCCGTGCCGACCGAAATAAGTTGTGAGCGGCTCATGCGTAGATCCCTCGTGCAATTAGTAGTCCCAAAATCAGGGCGCCGATGGATAGGCCCACCGACAGCGCCACGTAAAGGGCGGCCTGGGTTGTTTCGCCGCGTTCAAACAACGTCACGGCCTCAAGTGAAAAAGCGGAGAATGTAGTGAACCCCCCGAGGAAACCCGTCATCACCAGCGGCGACAAATGCGTCAAACCGCGCTGCTCAGCCATGACCACGAAAACACCCATCAGGAACGACCCAATGACGTTAACGGTGATGATCGCCAGCGGAAAACCGTGGCCAAGCATACGCACCACGCCGATCCCGACAAGATAACGCAGCGATGCGCCGATTGCCCCACCAAGGGCGACATATGAAAGGTTTGCCAACATGCCCGTGCAATCGCGCGCGGGCACGGCGTTGTCAACTCCCGCGCTTGGCGCGCAGCTTTGCAAAATAGTCCAGACGCTTTTTCAGCTCACGTTCGAACCCGCGATCAACCGGGATGTAATAGATCCCGCGTTTCATTCCATCCGGGAAATAATTCTGGCCGGAAAACCCGTCTTCGGCATCGTGATCATAGGCATAGCCCTCGCCATAGCCCTGATCCTTCATCAGCTTTGTCGGGGCATTCATGATGTGTTTGGGCGGTGGTTCGCTGCCTGTCTGACGCGCGGCAGCCATGGCGTTCTTATAGCCCGCATAGCCCGCGTTGGATTTCGGCGCGAGCGCCAGATAGGTGACCGCTTGCGCCAATGCCAATTCGCCTTCGGGCGACCCCAACCGCTCGTAGGTTTCCCACGCCTGCACGCAAATCCCCTGCGCCTGCGGGTCGGCCAGCCCGATGTCTTCGACCGCCATGCGGGTTATACGGCGAGCGAGATAGCGCGGGTCTTCGCCCCCGGTCAGCATCCGCGCGAACCAGTAAAGGGCAGCGTCAGGGTCCGAGCCACGCACAGATTTGTGCAATGCGCTGATCAGGTTGAAGTGTTCATCGCCGGATTTGTCATACTTCGCCGCGCGCTTCATCAGGCGAGTAGACAGTGCATCGCGATCGAGCTTGCCCGTCACTTTCCAGGCGGCGACCTGTTCGATCAGGTTCAGCAACGCGCGCCCGTCGCCATCAGCCATTTCCAAAAGGGCCTCGCGGGCGGGGCCATCAAGCGGTAGCGGTTTGCCAAACTCGCCCTCGGCCCGTTGGGCAAGACGTTCCAGATCGGCCAATTCAAGACGTTTGAGGACCAACACCTGCGCGCGTGACAACACAGCGGCGTTAAGCTCGAAACTGGGGTTTTCCGTTGTGGCACCCACCAACAAGATCGTCCCGTCTTCCATATGCGGCAGGAACCCGTCTTGCTGGGCCTTGTTGAAACGGTGAATTTCATCAACGAACAGCAGCGTGCCCTTGCCATTTTGGCGGCGCATCTTGGCAGCCTCAAACACTTTGCGCAGTTCCGGCATGCCCGTGAAAATCGCGCTGATCTGAATGAAATGCAGATCAGTTTCATCGGCCAGAAGGCGCGCTATCGTGGTTTTTCCAACACCCGGCGGCCCCCAAAGCACCAGGGACGACAGGCTGCCCGATGACAGCATCACGCCAAGCGGGGCCTCGGGGCCGAGGACCTGATCCTGCCCGATCACCTCGGCTAGGGATTTCGGGCGCAACCGATCAGCCAGCGGCCGCGGCGCGGTGCTGGCGGCAGGTGTGGCGCTAGAGGTGTCAAACAGATCAGACATGTGGCGCAGGTTACGCCCATGTCAGGGCATTGGAAACACACCAGTCAGCAATAGCACGCAAAGAAAAAGCCCCGACCGAATGGCGGGGCTTTTCTAATTCTAGCGAAGGGCAGGATTTATCCCGCGGCTTCTTCGGCTTCAAGGCGGGCTTTGTCAGCAGCGCCTTTGGCATTCACGTCGCGATCGACGAATTCGATGATCGCCATCGGAGCCATGTCACCATAACGGAAACCGGCTTTGAGAACGCGCACATAACCACCGTTGCGGTCTTTGTAGCGTGGCCCAAGAATTTCGAACAGTTTGGCAACGTGCATGTCCTGCTTAAGGCGCGATGCGGCCAGACGGCGCGCATGCAGATCGCCGCGCTTGCCCAGTGTGATCATCTTGTCGATGATCCGCTTGAGTTCTTTTGCCTTGGGCAAAGTTGTTGTGATTTGCTCATGTTCGATGAGCGAGCCTGCCATGTTCGCGAACAGCGCTTTGCGGTGTTCGTGGGTGCGGTTAAGGCGGCGGTAGCCACGTGCGTGACGCATGATGAAGTCTCCATTTTGTTTTATGATGGGCCTGTGCGATGCGTGTCGCCGGCTCCGTTATTGGGGCAGAATGCCCAGTCTGTATGTAGGGTGAGCCGAGACCCACCCTACGCTTTTCTTAGAACTGGTCTTCGAACTTTTTGGCCAGATCTTCGATGTTGTCCGGCGGCCAGTCTTCCACGTCCATGCCAAGGTGCAGACCCATGCCCGACAACACTTCCTTGATCTCGTTCAAGGACTTGCGGCCAAAGTTCGGTGTGCGCAGCATTTCGGCTTCGGTTTTCTGGATCAGATCGCCGATATAAACGATGTTGTCGTTCTTGAGGCAGTTCGCGGAACGAACAGACAATTCAAGCTCGTCAACTTTCTTGAGCAGAAGCGGATTGAATTCCAGACCATCGTCGTCGGACTGGGCTTGTGCGCTTTCTGGTTCATCAAAGTTCACAAAGATCGACAGCTGGTCCTGAAGGATACGTGCGGCAAATGCCACGGCGTCATCCGGCGTGATCGAACCGTCGGTTTCGACTTTCATCGTCAGCCTGTCATAATCAAGCACCTGACCTTCGCGGGTCGGCTGCACGTCATAGCTGACTTTCTTGACCGGCGAGTAAATCGCGTCGATCGAGATCATACCGATAGGCGCGTCTTCGGGCTTGTTCTTTTCAGCAGATACATAGCCCTTGCCGGTATTTACCGTCAGTTCCATGTAAAGGTCGGCACCTTCATCAAGGTGGCACAACACGTGCTCCTTGTTGAGGATTTCGATACCGGCACTTTCGGAAATGTCAGCGGCGGTCACAACGCCCGGGCCTTTGGCCTGAACGGACAAACGCTTGGGGCCTTCGACTTCCATGCGGATCGCGACGCCCTTAAGGTTAAGCACGATATCCGTCACGTCTTCACGTACGCCAGCAACGCTGGAGAATTCGTGCAATACGTTGTCGATCTGCACGGTCGTGATTGCGGCGCCTTGCAGCGACGACATCAGAATACGGCGCAGCGCGTTGCCAAGCGTCAGACCAAAGCCGCGTTCCAGCGGCTCGGCGATGACGGTGGCCTGACGGGTCGGGTCATTGCCCGGCTTGACGTCCAGTTGTGTTGGCTTAATGAGCTCAGCCCAATTTTTGTGGATCATACGTCCCTCCATCCTTGTTCGCCTTTCATGTCCAAAAAAGGCAAACGCCCGAGGTTTCAAAATGACGGACTGGGGCCGTACAAATCATGTACGACCCCAGCCAAATGCTAGTGTGCTTAGACGCGGCGGCGCTTGGGCGGACGGCAACCGTTGTGTGCCATCGGTGTAACATCACGGATTGATGTGACGTTAAAGCCTGCGGCAGCCAAAGCGCGCAATGCGGATTCACGGCCGGAACCGGGGCCCTGCACTTCGACTTCCAGCGTTTTTACGCCGTGGTCTTGCGCCTTCTTGGCAACGTCTTCGGCAGCCATCTGAGCAGCATAAGGTGTCGATTTACGCGACCCTTTGAAACCCATTGTACCAGCCGAGGACCATGCAATGGCATTGCCTTGCACGTCCGAGATCAGGATTTTTGTGTTGTTGAACGAAGAGTTCACATGAGCAACGCCTGCGGCGATGTTCTTGGAGACCTTCTTTTTGGTGCGTTTGGTATCGCGTGCCATTGGTCAGACCCTCCCTTATTTCTTCTTGCCGGCAATGGCCTTAGCGGGGCCTTTGCGGGTGCGAGCGTTGGTGTGGGTACGCTGACCACGGACAGGCAGGTTACGACGGTGGCGCAGGCCACGGTAGCAACCAAGATCCATCAGGCGCTTGATGTTCATCTGGGTCTCGCGACGCAGGTCACCTTCGACGGTAAAGTTAGCGTCGATGTGCTCGCGGATGGCCAGAACTTCGGCGTCGGACAGTTCGTTGACGCGACGGGTCGCATCAATGCCTACGGCTTCGCAGATCGCTACGGCCGAGGTGTTACCGATACCGGTGATATATGTGAGGGCGATTGGAACCCGCTTTGCAGTCGGGATGTTTACGCCGGCAATACGTGCCACGTGTGCAATTCCTTTTCGTTGCGGGTCCGTCATTCCAGACCCTTTTTTCACAACGGAAGCCCGGACCTATCGGCGCCGGGCTGCGTCATATCGAGGTGTTCTGCGATTGCAGGGGGCGACCCATTAACCGCAAATTGATTCCTTTGCAGGAAGGGGCTGTTTAGGGGTGGATTAGGGGGGCGTCAAGACCCCTGCCTGCCTTTGTTTGCCTAGCCCAAAGCGCCCTTAATATCAGCGGCCACAGCCTCCATCGACCCCAGTCCATCGACCGACTTCAGATCACCTTTGGCGTAGTAATAGCCAATCAGCGGGCTGGTCTGTTTGTAATAGGCCAGCAGGCGGGTTTTCAGGCTTTCTTGGTTGTCATCCGCGCGGCGAGTGAACTCGGCCATTTCACCACAGCTTGTGCATTTGCCGCTCGCAGGCACGGGCTTGGTGTTGTCGTTATAGACCTCGCCGCAGTTGGCACAGGTCGAACGGGCGGTAATGCGGGCGACTAGTGCGTCGTCGTCCACCTGCATTTCGATCACGCAATCGAGGGTATGGCCCATCTCGGCCAGCAATTCACCCAAAGCGTCAGCTTGCGCCAAGGTCCGTGGAAAGCCGTCAAAGATGAAACCGCCCGCATGGGACGTATCTTCCAACTGCTCGCGGATCAGACCGATGACAATCTCATCGGTAACCAGTTCTCCTCGGTCCATGACGCCAGCAACGGTTTTGCCCATCGCAGTGCCGCTTGTGCGGGCTGCGCGCAGCATGTCGCCAGTGGAAAGCTGCACCATGTCGCGCTCATCCACAAGGATGCGTGCTTGAGTGCCTTTACCCGCGCCGGGTGGTCCAAGAAGAATAATGTTCATTTGCGTGCTGGTCCCTTTGACTTTCTTTTACCGCCACGCTTGCCGCGCAGCTGGGATTTTTCGATCAGCCCGTCATATTGGTGAGCCAACAGATGCGATTGGATCTGCTGGATCGTGTCCATACCCACGGACACAAT
>JBLHNX010000113.1:0-8008 GCA_047622125.1 Paracoccaceae bacterium
GCCGAGTTGCGGGTGCAAGACCCGCTCGCACGACTGCTTGAGGCTGCGGGCCTGCGCGCAACATTCCAATTGCTGACCACGGGTGACCTAAGCGCTGATACGCTGCGCGCCTATGCCGAGGTTCTCATCGCCTCCCCGCCGCAGCGTCCATCAGACGACAACCTTTTGCCACTGTTCGAAGCGGCGCAAATTCCATCAACCCCGTTTGCTTATGCGGTGGATGTGTCAGGGGAATCTACGCTTGGGCTGATAGAGGCCGATCCGATGCAAGGCATCGAACCGCCTGCGATCCTGAACGATGGTGAATGGATCAGCCTGCAGGGTATCTGTAGCTAAGTCATACTTTCACACAAGAAAAGACCCCGCGAAAACCTGCAGGGCCCCTTCCCGGGAGAACTAGTTGCGCGTGCTCGCGCCGCCGTATCCAGCACCGCGGACGGTGCTAAGGGCGCTCTGCAAGGCTTGGGCCGAATTGAAGGGTCCCGCCATGACGATGCGATACTCTGTGCCACCCCGTGTATAAACACCGATCCGCATCGGCAGACCACCGCTGCGCAGCCCTTGGGCGACACGTTGTGCATCGGTGCGCGACCCATAGGTCGCAACCTGCACGTAACGATGCGCGGGGGCTACAGGCTGGGGAACGGACCGAGTCGATACGCGCGCAATTGGTGCGGCGACGGGGGCGACAACGGTACCGCCAAGAACTTGGGTGTGGCCTTGGGGCAGGCCGCGCTGGCTGTTCAGGCGACCGTCATCCCAAACGCCAGTGTATCCGTCTGGCGTGGTCGGCGTGCGCGCAGCGCTCCACCCACCGATCAGTTCCGGATTGGAAAACGGCGCAGTGCTGGGCGACCGCGTGGAACGGGTCACCATGCCCGAGGGCGATTGGGTTTGCGGGCCGCACCGGACCCCATAATCAGTACCGCCGGTCATGCCGATATTTGTGCATGTTGGCGAAGCTGTCACGGCGCCAGCGATTGTCGTTGTCGGGCGCGCAGTAACGTCCGCCGTCGTCGACGCAACGACCCGACCAATTGTTCCCGCGCTCACGAGCGGTTGGCTTTGCGGGCCACAGCGCACGGGCAAGCCGGTTGTTGTGCTCATATACTGGCGGCTGGACACATCCATATCGGCGCAGGCCGTGGCCCGGCTGACAGCAGTGCGTGTCGGTGCCGCCGGTGCGGCAGCAATTAGCCCGCGTGGAACAATAGACGCCACCTGAATATCTGCCGCCGGACCACAATCGATCGGCTGGCCTGTCCGGCTGCTTACGAAACCTGGCTGTGGGCCGCTGCGTCCTTGGCAAACTTGCGCGCGGGTCATTGCGCGTTGCGCGGGTGTCGGCGTGGGTGCTGCAACGACACGCGGCGTCGGTGCTGCAATGGTTGGTGCACTGACGCGGGCGATAGCTGCAGGGCGCGTCGCAACCGGCGGCGTTATCCGTGTCGCAGTTTGGGTCGGCCCGGTTGGATCTAGCGGATTGATAACCTGACGAACGCCACCCGCACTGGGTGCGGATACGGCAGGGGCCGCTGCAACCTGCGTTGACGCGGCACCTAGCGAGGGCTGGAACCCACACAGTATTTCGCGCGATCTGTTGACGCGCGGCACCCAGTTTACGTTCCCCGAAATGCCAGCGCGAATGAATACGCAGCCACGGCTATCGACATATTGGTTCGCTGTATAGGACGCCGGTGGTGTTTCCGCAGGCGGGCCCGCATCACGCAGACTTTGTGCTGATGCGACGCCTGAAAAAGCGCCCGTGGCAAGCAACGCCACTGTTAAGAATACACGCTTAGACATACTGCCCCCACAAGATATTGTGTAAGGATGCAGGACAATGCCTAATATGTAAAGAGATTGGCCACCAGAATCGGCTAATTGGTGCCGCTATTTTGTGCCAAACATCCGATCACCCGCATCCCCTAGCCCCGGAACAATATATCCATGGTCATTGAGGCACTTATCCACGGCCGCAGTGACGATCGGGACATCGGGGTGGGCTTCTTTCATGCGCGCAATCCCCTCGGGTGACGCGAGCAGGCATAGGAAACGGATGTTTGTCGCACCGGCTTTCTTAAGCAAATCAATCGCCGCAACGGATGAATTGCCGGTCGCCAGCATCGGATCAACAGCGATTACCAACCGATCCTCTAGCGCTTCAGGCAGCTTGCAATAGTATTGGACAGGCTTCAGCGTTTCTTCGTCGCGATACAGACCGACAAAGCCAACGCGGGCCGAAGGGATCAATTCAAGAACCCCATCAAGCAAACCATTTCCCGCCCGCAGGATCGACACCAAAGCAAGCTTTTTACCATCCAGAACAGGAGCATCCATCGGTTCGAGCGGGGTTTCGATACGACGTGTTGTCAGGGGCAAACCGCGCGTAACCTCATATGCAAGCAGTTGAGAGATTTCGCGCAGAAGCTGGCGAAACACCGCCGTTGAGGTGTCTTTGTCCCGCATCAGGGTCAGCTTGTGCTGTACCAATGGATGGGTCACGTGATTGAGGTGGGGCGTATTTGTCATGCTGCCTCTAGTTTTCTTGCCACTTTGGCACGGGTTTCATCGTCGCAAAATGCCGCAGCTAGGGCTGTGGCATTCAGCGCTCGGAAATCATCATCGTCCCAGCCAAACGTTTCGGCTAAATTATCGAATTCAGCAGTCATCGTGGTGTGGAAAAACGGTGGATCATCTGTGGATATCGTCACGTTCACGCCAGCATCGCGCAGCTTTTTGATCGGATGATCGGCCCAGCCGCCCGACGCGTTCAAGACCACGTTGGAGCCTGGGCAAACTTCGAGAACGATACCGGACTCGGCGATTTGAGCCACAAGTGCGGGGTCTTTGATCGCGTTGATACCGTGACCGATGCGCGCCACGCCCAGATCGCGGATCGTGTCAGCAATCATATCCGGCCCGCCCCATTCACCCGCGTGACAGGTCAGATGCAATCCGGCCTCGCGGGCCATGTCGAAACTATAGGAATAGTCACCCGGGCGGCCAACCATTTCCGCGCCTGCCATGCCATAGCCCGTGATGAATTTTCCCTTGGTTTCCGCCGCGCATTTGGCGGCGGTTTTTGCCTGCTCGGGGCCAAAGTGGCGGATACACGTGACGACACCGCGCAGGGTAATGCCAAGATCCCGCTCGGCTTCGTCCGCCGCCATTTCCATCGCCGCCAAGTATTCGCGCCACGCTGCTACATCGCCACCACCGCAGAAATCAGGCGACACGAAGGTTTCGGAATAGACCACGCCATGGCTGGCACTTTCTTCCAGCACGGCCTTGGTCAACCGATAGAATTCTTCGGGGCCTGTTAGCGTCGTGCAAGCGGCCTCGTAGACGCTTAGGAAATGTTCAAAATCGCGAAAGGCGTAGCCGCCCGTCTCATCGAAAATCCCGCTGATATCTATATTCTTTTCTTTTGCCAGTCCGGCAATGAATGCAGGCGGCGCGGCCCCTTCAAGGTGCAGGTGCAATTCGACTTTGGGCATGGATTGGTAACTCATAGAAACGTCCTTCCGGGACCGTGCGATGGCACACCCAGATGGGCGGCGATTGTGGCGGCGATATCAACAAATGCCACCTGCCCCAAGTCCTTTTGGCCAACACCGTGCACTAAAACCGGCACACGCTCACGCGTGTGATCGGTGCCGATCCAAGTCGGGTCATTGCCGTGATCTGCGGTGATGATCAGCAGGTCATCGGCGCGCATGCGCGGCAGTATTTTTGCCAGTTCATTATCGAACCATTCAAGGTGACGCGCGTATCCGGCGGGATCACGGCGGTGGCCGTATTCGCTGTCAAATTCAACGAAATTGGCAAATGTTAGCGACCCATCCTCGGCCTCGTCCACCAGCGTGTTCAAGTGACCCATCAGATCAACGTCTTTGCCCTTCACCACATTATCAATGCCCTGCATCGAGAAAATATCACCAATTTTTCCAACTGCATGCACCTTTTTCCCTGCCCCACTGACCCAATCACACAGAGTTGGTGCAGGCGGAGCAATCGCGAAATCCCGACGGTGCGGCGTGCGGATAAATCCGGTCTCCGCGTCTCCGACAAACGGACGCGCAATGACGCGACCAATCTTCATGGCATGCAACGTCGGCGCCAGCGCGCGGCAAAGATCAAGCAAGCGCTCAAGGCCGAACGTTTCTTCGTGCGCGGCGATCTGGAAAACAGAGTCAGCCGAGGTATAACAAATCGGCCAGCCGGTTTTCATATGGCGCGCGCCTTCCTCGTCCAAGATCACGGTGCCCGATGAATGGCGGTTGCCCAGAATGCCGCCCACGCCCGCCTCTTGGCAGACTTGCACGACCATATCGTCGGGAAAGCATGGGTCGGTATCGGGGAATGTGTGCCAGTCCCACGGCACCGGAACGCCCGCGATTTCCCAGTGGCCCGACGGCGTGTCTTTGCCGCGCGAAACCTCGGTTGCGGCGGCAAATGCGCCTGTCGGAGTCGCAGTTAATCCGGCGGGGACTTCACCGCTCGCCAGCGTCGCCGCCGCGCCAAGGCCCAGCGCGTCAAGCGTCGGCAAATGCAGCGGCCCCTTGCGCCCCGTATCAGCGCGACCAGCCGCACATTCAGCTGCGATATGGCCCAGCGTGTTCGCACCGGTGTCGGGCACATCGCCATTAAAGAATTCATCGGCATCAGGTGCGCCGCCAATTCCAACGCTGTCGATCACGACCAAAAAGGCACGGGTCATTTGTCTATCCTTTCGCGGATCAGGTCGGGCAGTTCAGGCGCGCCGCCAATCGTGATTGCATCCAACACCGCGCGCGCGGTGGCTTCGGCGCTTTCTTCGTCGGCGGCGTGGATGATCGCCAGCGGATCGCCGCGGTTTACCTTGGTGCCCAACGTCAAGACTTCGGTCAGGCCGACTGCGGGGTTGATCTTGTCGGTTTCAACGCGCCGCCCGCCGCCCATATCGACCACCGCAAAGCCAAGCGCTTCGCCGTTGATTGCATTTATATATCCGCTTTCGGGAGCGGGAACCTCGCCAATAACAGGCGCTTTGGGCAGATGCGTGTGCCAGTCGTCTGCCATATCAGGCGGCCCACCAAGTGCCGCCGTCATCGCCGCGAAATGCTCCATCGCGCGACCCGATGAAATCGCCTCGCTGATCATTTCTTCGCCTTCACCTTCGGCGTGACCAACAAGCGCAAGCAGCCGCCCGCCCAGTGCCACCGTCAAGTCATGCAAACGCGGGGCCGCAAGGCGATTGCCCGCTAGAATTTCCATGCAAATACCAACCTCGAGTGCATTGCCCAGAACGGGTGCAAGCGGTTGATCCATATCGGTAATAAAGGCGGCAGTGGCACAGCCTGCACCATTGGCGGTGCTGACCAGAGATTGCGCCAACGCCCGCGCATCCTCGGCGGTTTTCATGAACGCGCCGCTGCCGACCTTGACGTCAAGCACCAGCGCCTCAAGACCCGCTGCGAGCTTTTTGGACAGAATAGATGCGGTAATCAGATCAATGCTTTCAACTGTCGCCGTCACGTCGCGGATTGCATAAAGGCGCTTGTCGGCAGGCGCGATTGATCCCGTCGCGCCAATAATGCAGCAGCCAACATCGCGGGTGATCTTGCGCAGCTTGGCATCCGTGATCTTGGTATCATAGCCCGGTATCGCCTCGAGTTTATCAAGCGTGCCGCCCGTATGGCCAAGGCCGCGCCCCGAAATCATCGGAACAAAAACACCGCATGCCGCAAGTGCCGGCGCAAGGATCAACGAGGTGCAATCCCCGACGCCGCCGCTGGAATGTTTGTCTACGACGGGACCATCCAGATCCCATTTCAGCACATCACCGCTATCACGCATGCCTTGGGTCAAGGCCACGCGTCCGGTTTCTCCCAGACCGTTCAGGCACACGGCCATCGCAAAGGCACCGGCCTGCGCATCACTGACGGCACCACTGGCCAAGCCTTTGGCAAACCATACAATTTCATCATGGCTCAGATCGTGCTCGCGGCGCACCTTGGCGATAATTGCACGGGCATCCATGAGCTATGTGCGCTCCATATAGTCCTGCGAGAACACGCCGGGCAGTAGTTCGCCCACGGTCGTGCGCAGTATTTTTCCGTCCGTCGTTGCAAGCGTCACGACAATGTCAGGCGCGCTGAATTCGGCCAGCTTTTGACGGCAACCGCCGCACGGGCTGACAGGCAGCGGGCTGTCAGCGATGACCGCCACTTCGGCGATGGCATCTTCGCCGGCAGCGATCATTGCAGCAATCGCGCCAGCTTCGGCGCAGGTGCCTTCGGGGTATGCCACGTTTTCGACGTTACAGCCGCGATGAACCGTGCCGCCGGTAGACAGCACGGCCGCGCCCACCTTGAACCCCGAATAAGGGGCGTGGGCGTGTTCGCGTACCGCAGTTGCGGCATCAATCAGGTCTTGGGTTCTACTCATCGATCGTCTCCTTGGCCCTGACTCTGTGGTCTTGTCAGGTGGGATGCAAGGGCCAAGCTAGACCCTGGGTGTTGTCCTGAACGCGCCGGGCAGACTGACCTCGAGCACTTCCAGATCATCCGATGGATCGGCCCAATGAGTTTCCATGTCTGGCGGGATGACAAAAGCATCGCCCGCCGACAGTTCAAACGGGTTTTTGCCAGTCCCATGAAGGGTCATGCGCCCCTCCATCACGAACCCGAACAGGATGTCGGCGTTGTGGCGCGCGGGTGTGGTGGCCCCCTGCCCGCGCCGAACGACCTGCACGCCAGCCACGGATTTCGTGGCATCGTTGATTGTTGTATCGCGCGCCGTGAAGCCCGACAGACGGAACGGATGCCACGGCGCATCTTTGCCGATGTTATGCACAAACCGCTGTCCCTGCCATTCCCGACCAGGGCACAAGTCAGAGGTGGGGAGCTGCATTACGTGATCAATTTCGGTGATATGTTCGGCAGGCACGCCAATCTCGATCACTTCGATACCTTCACTAGCTTCCAGCACGCGATGACGGATTTCGGGCGGCTGAATAAAGCAATCACCGGCATGCAGCCGGATCGGGCCACCCTGGTCTTCGTACAAAACATCGACCCAACCACGATAGCAAAAGATCAGCTGAAACCCGACGCGGTGGAAATGCACCATGTCGGGCACAGGCCCACCATCGGGAATGCGGATATGACTGGCGATGATCGACCCACCCAATCGCGACGGGATCAGATCACGGTAATGCATCCCCGCGCGGCCAATCACCCAAGGGGCCTGATCCGCCAAGCGGCGCACGACAAAGGCGTGATCGGTTGCAGGCAGAACAACCGGCGGGTTCAGCGCATCAATCGTGATCTGCGTACCACCAGGGGAAGTGACTGTGCCGTGGGCAAAATCAGCGTCATCCGCATGGATACGCAGCAGACCTGCTGCACCCGTCGCGCTTTGATCAAGACGGATCCGCAGCCCGTGTCCGCTAAACACCGCGACGGTCGGATTATCTGCCGGATAAATCATATCCATCCGCATTTTCAGCGTTTTCGTAAAATACGGAATGTCATCACGCAGGGCGGTCGTAGGCAGAACGACCTCGGCATGGATTGTGTCTGTGCTTTTCATAAGCGCCAAAGTGATCGCCGCCTTCTTGATTTGCAAGAAGCTGTTGTTCGTGCTTAATCGCTGTTGCAAGCTTCCCTTGCGGAAGCAAAATGGTTTAGCATTAAACTATTATTTCTCCGGGAGAAGATCATGGTCGATACACCGCGCGACAATCTGCGTCAGGCAGCACTGGATTATCATAAATACCCCAAGCCCGGTAAGCTTGAAATCCGCGCGACCAAGCCTTTGGCAAACGGTCGCGACCTTGCGCGCGCCTATTCCCCCGGCGTTGCCGAAGCCTGTATCGAGATCAAGGAAAACGCTGACACCGCCCGCGATTATACCGCACGCGGCAATCTGGTCGCCGTCGTTACCAACGGCACCGCCGTGTTGGGCCTTGGCAATATCGGCGCGCTCGCATCCAAGCCGGTGATGGAGGGCAAGGCCGTCC
>JBLHNX010000114.1:0-7970 GCA_047622125.1 Paracoccaceae bacterium
ATCCAGAAAATTCTTGGCATAGCGCGCCGATTTGACCGCCATGCAATCGCCCGAAACCATGTAGAAATGCGTCGCCCGCGGGAAAGCATCAATCGCGGCTTGGACGGCGTTAAGCGTCGCCTGCACCAGCGACCATTCCCCCCAACCACATTTGATGCGCTTTTTGGCAAATGTGACGTTGGGATTATCTTTCAGGGCGGCCCTGATCTGGGCGTATGCTTCGCGTGGCGCACTGGCATCAAAGTGAATCGACATGTAGTCACCGACAGCCGTCAACTGCTCCGCCTGCTGAATAATTGCAGCGGGGTCTTTGTGGCACAGCAGGATGAAGGCGATTTTTGCCATTTTGGAAACAGTATGCCCCTTGTTGTTCGGATTGTTTTTCATGTCTAAACGTGAAGAGACATTGAATAAACACAGTTTCTTTGCTTTTTGGACGGAAACATCGCCTTAATGGTATTTAGGGCAGCGCGTTGGAGGCGTAATTGTTATGGGTTTTCCCGGAACTTGGATGACACAAAGCGAAAGCGTGGTTTACCGCGTCGTTCCGAAATGCGCCTGCTCGACCATTGGTCAGATCATGTATTATTCAGATCACGGCGAATTCTTTGATGGTGACATTCATGATGCCACCGACGGGATGCACAAATGGGCGATGGAAGACAGCCAGCCGTTGATCACAAACAACGTGAAAACGCACAAGAGCCCCGCCTTTACCTGCGTGCGCAATCCCTACACCCGCATTCTGTCGTCGTTTTTTGACAAAATCTGCGGCATTCAGCGCAATGGCAAACGCTATCGCGGCAACCTCGTGCCGCTGCTGATCCAGAAATACGGAATCGAGGTCGGCTCGCCCGACGACGGGTTCGAATTCGATCAGGTCAAATCCTTTCGCCGCTTCCTGCTGTTTGCGCGTGACACCATCCGTTGGCGCCGGCCGATGGAACCTGACATTCACTGGTCCGCGCAATCGGGCCATATCAGCACCTTCATTATCAACGGCGGGCGCTTCGACAAGATTTTCTGGACCGAGAGCTTCAACGACGGCATGCAAGACGTGCTGAACGGCATCGACTCGCGGCACGAGGTCGATCTGGCCAAAATGCCCCGTTTCAACGAAAGCGAAGGGCACGGCCCCAAGCGCGCCCATCCGGTCGAGGATTATTTCGACGATATGTCGATGCATCTGGTCTATGAAATCTTCAAACGGGATTTCAACATGTTCAAATACGACTTTGAAAATCCCGGGAACAAAATGCCGATCGGCGAAATTGATCTGGACGAGGTTCACGCCAAACTTGGGGAATGACCGCAGGATCATCAAGCACTCCGCCCGTCCTTAGGTGCAAACTACTTTGGCCTGCAGCCTAAGATTGCCACTCATTTATGATGCCCGGCGTCCAGTCTGGCGCTTTCTTCCGTGCTTGCGGTTTGGGCGCGTAGCACCGCATGTGCCTTGTTTTGTTGGGTTTTACCACCTGTCTGGCGCGACGCGGGGTGCTCTTGTAGGTCACGTCATGATTTCCCCCACTTGATACAAATGCAATCGCGGCCTTTGCTTTGATCGTGATCAGGCGATTTTGCCCGCACGCCTACATCAATTTGGAAAGGTAGATTTCATGACTTTTCGTTCCCTTTACCTCAGCGCTGCACTCACGGCCCTTTGCCCACTGCCAGCGATGGCCTACACGCTCATCGCTGTTCAAACTTCGGACAATGTTGGCGGGGCTGGTACGGACTCAGACATCTATGTCAAACTTTATGGCAATGACGGCGAAACAACCCGCCTGCGGCTTCAGGACATCGGGCCCGATGGCAACAACGCGCTGGTCAGCGTTGCCGAAGACATCACCGCCGAATCCGGAACGATCCAGTTTCGTATCCAGTCCGGTGTCAGCCTTGTGTTACAGCAGGCTTTCCAGTCGCTTTTGCAGGATCGGACCTTTACCGGATATTATGTGCGCGAAGCACCGACGCTTTCGCCAACCGGCGTGACATTTACCAAAGGCGTCGTGGAAGATGGCAAATGGAACGGCACGGTCGCCGACCCCTTTGCAACCACCCGCACCCAAGGGGAATACGACCAGATGGTTGCACTGCTACGCAGCCATGCGATCGTGTCGGCACCGCTAAGTTACACCGCAGCCAGCGGCCAATAAGTGTAGATCAGCCCTTCCCTCCGCCCCCTTTCGTCCTAAAACTGGGATGAAGGGGGCGGTTTGGTATGCCAATCGTGTTAATTCTGGGCAGTGGCCCCAACGTCGTCGCCTGTCGCGACTGGCCGCGTGCGCCGTTTGACCGGATTGTTGCAATTAACAACGCTTGGGCCGTGCGCCCCGATTGGGACATCCATATCCACCCCGAGGATTTCCCGCCCGAGCGCCGCCCCGTCGATATCAGCCCGTCGCAACAGATCATCACCGCCGCCGACTACGTGCCCGCGCAAAACGCCTTAGGAGGGTTTGTCTATGGCGGCGGAACCATGGCCTTTACGGCATCCTATTGGGCCCTTTATGCGCTGCGCCCGCGTGTTATGGCGTTCTTGGGCTGCGATATGATCTATCCTGAAAACACGGCGACGCATTTCTATGGCACAGGCACCGCCGACCCCCTGCGTGCCGATATCACCCTGCGCTCGCTTGAAGCGAAATCTGCCCGCCTTGCTGCGCTTGCCGCACAACAAGGTTGCGCACTGGTTAATCTGTCCGACGACCCCAGCCGCCTGACATTCCCACGCACCACGCCAGACGAAGCTGGCAACGCCCGCGCCGGTCAACCGGACCAAGCCGCCGTCGCAGGCGCCTTGGACGCTGAAAAAGCACTTGGCTACATGGTCCCGTCAGGGCGCTATTGGGAGGAAGAAGCCCGTTTCGATCCCGCCAAAATCGACGAAATCGACGCGCTTTGGCTGGCTACGCTGCGATGATATTATAGCGCTTGAATAGCGCCTTCAGGTCCGCCTCGGGGCGCGCACCGATATGGCTGATCACCTCGGAGGCGGCGACACAGCCCATATGTCCACAGGCCTCGGGGTCGTAGCCGTTGCTCAGCCCCCATAGGAACGCACCCGCAAACAAGTCACCCGCACCCGTCGCATCAACCATATCAGTGGGCACAGCAGGCACATGCCAGCGATGGCCCGCGGCCAAGATATACGCGCCGTTTTCGCTATCGGTGCAGGCCACCAGCGGCACTTCGGCTGACGCCATGTCCAGCGCTGCATCGAAATCGTCGGTCTGATACATCGACAGCATTTCTGCACGGTTGCAGAACAACAGGTCCACGTCCTCGCGGATCATCAGGCGGAACGCATCGCGGTGGCGTTCAACGCAGAACGGGTCGGACAGGGTCAGCGACACGCGCCCGCCTTTGCCCTTGCAGGCGTTGATCGCCTTGGCAAAGGCGGCGTGGCTGTCAGGCCCATCAAAACGATAGCCCTCAAGGTAAATCCAATCCGCATCGGCCATCATCGACGGGTCAATATCGGAAGGCTCTAGAAATTCGGTCACGCCCAGATAGGTATTCATCGACCGCTCGCCGTCCGGCGTGACAACGACAATACAGCGGCCCGTTTCCTGGGCTGCGTCCTTTGGGGCCAGTGTGGTTTCGTAAACTGCCCCTTGCGCGCGCATATCGTGTGCAAAGATTGTGCCCAGCTGGTCGTCCTTGACCTTGCCGACATAGGCCGTCTTGCCACCCAGATGGGCGATGCCGGCAATCGTATTTGCCGCAGACCCGCCGCTGATTTCCTTGGCAGGTCCGATACGGGAATAAAGATCGACCGCGCGCTCCATGTCGATCAACTGCATGATGCCTTTGTTGATGCCAGCCTCGGCAAGAAACGCATCTTCGGCGCGGGCCAGCACATCAACCATTGCATTGCCGATCCCGACAACCTGAAACTTTTTCATAGGTTCTTATCCTCGAATGGGCACAGGTCGCGGATCAGGCAGGCTGCGCATTTGGGTTTGCGTGCAACGCAGGTGTAGCGCCCGTGCAGGATCAACCAGTGGTGGGCATGTTGCTGATAATCGGCTGGGATGTGATCTTCAATGGCGCGTTCCACGGTATCGACGTCTTTTCCGGGGCAAATGCCCGTGCGATTGCCGACGCGGAAAATATGCGTGTCCACTGCCTGCGCCGGAATGTGCCACCACATGTTCAGCACGACATTGGCGGTCTTGCGCCCGACACCGGGCAAAGATTGCAGCGCGGCGCGGCTGTTGGGCACGACGCCACCATAATCATCGACCAGGATCTGGCTCATCTTGATGACGTTCTTTGCCTTCTGGCGGAACAATCCGATGGTCTTGACGTGCTCGGTTACGCCTTCAAGCCCCAGATCCAGCATCTTCTGCGGTGTGTCTGCGATCTCGAACAGGCGTGCTGTGGCCTTATTAACGCCTGCATCCGTCGCCTGCGCCGACAGCGCAACCGCGACAACAAGGGTATAGGCATTCACGTGATGCAGCTCGCCCTTTGGTTCGGGTTCGGATGCGTGAAAGCGCGTGAAAATTTCGCGGATCGCGTGGTAGCCAAGCTGTTTTACCATAGCAAAGGTATGCCCGCCCTACCCTGCACGAGCAACACCGGATGCGCATAATTCGGGTCGCTTGGTCGTCACGGGCACGCTAGTCATGACAGATGGATACAGATCAAAGATACCACTACAACGTCATGCGCCGCGCGATTGGTGAAATTGATAACGCCGATGCGCCGCTAACGCTGGACGACCTCGCGGCGCGAATGGGGTTAAGCGTGGCGCATTTCCAGCGGGTCTTTAGCCAATGGGTCGGCGTTTCGCCAAAGCGGTATCAACAATATCTCGCGCTGGGTCAGGCCAAATGCCTGCTGCGCGATCATTTCACCACCCTTGCAACGGCTGACGCGGTTGGCCTGTCCGGCTCGGGGCGGCTGCACGATCTTTTTCTGCGTTGGGAGGCGATGAGCCCCGGTGAATTCAAGCGCGGTGCTGCAGGGCTCACGATCCGCTGGGGGTGGTTTGACAGCCCCTTTGGTCCCGCCTTGGTCATGGCCACGGATCGCGGCATTTGCGGATTGGGGTTTACCTCTGAACTCGGCGATGACGCCACACTGGCAGACCTGACCGCACGCTGGCCAAATGCCCAGTTCGAACAGGATGCAGATGCAATCCGTCACTGGGCCGAGCCCGCCCTTGCGATGCAGGGCGAAACCCGGCTGCACATGATCGGTGCGCCCTTTCAGCTAAAGGTATGGGAGGCCCTGCTGGCGATCCCATCGGGCCAAGTCACGACCTATTCGGAAATTGCCGGCGCGATTGGCACGCCAGCGGCCATGCGCGCGGTCGGCACAGCTGTCGGGCGCAACCCTGTCAGCTGGCTGATTCCCTGCCACCGCGCGCTGCGCAAGTCCGGCGGCTTGGGCGGGTATCATTGGGGGCTTCCCGTGAAACGCGCCATGTTGGCTTATGAATCAGCGCGGGCAGACGTCGCAACCGGCTGAATCGCGCGCAACCTCGCCGGTTTATCAGCTGTTATTGGATATCATCGCGACATCGGCGATATGATGGCCATGAGAGCGCGCTTTGCGCATCAACAAATGGAACACGATAATGACCCTGTCTAAATTTGCACTGGCCTTCGCGGCGACGTCCGTTCTTGCGCTTGGCGCTTGTGATGAAATGACCGACCCTAACAACCCAAATCGGAACACCCAGCAAGGTGCAGCGATCGGTGCCGGACTTGGCGCGCTGGTTGGAATTGCCACCGCTGACTCCAACGCAGATCGCCGCCGTGGTGCAGTCCTTGGTGCTGTGATCGGTGGCGGGCTAGGCGCTCTTGGCGGTGCCTCTCTTGATCGCCAAGAGGCCGAGTTGCGTGACACAATGGGTGGAAACGTCGGCATCATCAACACCGGCGAGCAGCTGATCGTGACCCTGCCGCAGGACATTCTTTTCGCAACCGATAGCAGCACGCTGACGGGGACGATGCGTGGTGATTTGTCAGCACTTGCAGCCAGCATGAACCGCTATCCCGACACGACGATCAACGTGTTAGGCCACACCGATAACGTCGGTGACGCGGGCTATAACCAAGGGCTGTCAGCGCGCCGTGCGCAGGCCGTGACATCCGTTCTGATCAATGCAAGCGTCGCCCCTTCACGTATCCGGTCAATCGGACGTGGCGAAGACGCGCCAATTGCAACAAACCTAACTGCCGCAGGGCGTCAACAGAACCGCCGCGTCGAGATTATCATCGTGCCTAACTGATAGCTTGGTTCGATATCTTAAAGGGGTCGCCATCAGGCGGCCCTTTTTTGTGCGCATCAATCGCGCCCCCGACCTGACCCTTTGCTTATCGCCATGAATGGTCATATGATTTGACCAATACCTAGGGGGGGTACCTATGCCGTTCGAAAAAGTTCAGCCCGAAAAGCTCTCGCAAAGCGTTGTGCGTCAGATCGAGCAATTGATCCTGCGCGGCATTCTGCGGCCCGGTGAACGGCTGCCGTCCGAGCGCGAATTGAGCGAACGGTTGGGCGTGTCCCGCCCGTCCCTGCGCGAAGCTTTGGCGGAACTGCAAGACGGAGGGCTGCTCGCCAGTCGTGCAGGCGCTGGGGTCTATGTCGCCGATGTTCTGGGGTCTGCGTTTTCCGACGCTCTCGTGCGGTTGTTTTCCACTCATGACGAGGCCGTGTTCGACTACATCGCCTTTCGCCGTGACATGGAGGGGTTGGCAGCCGAACGCGCTGCAACCTATGGCAGCGATACGGACCTCAAGGTGATCGCCACCATATTCGCCAAGATGGAAGCCGCCCACAAAAAGCGCAATCCAAAAGAGGAAGCCGGGCTGGATGCGGATTTCCACCTAAGCATCATTGATGCCAGCCATAATGTGATCATGCTGCACATGATGCGTTCGATGTTTGAACTGCTGCGCGAAGGCGTGTTTTACAACCGCCAGATCATGTTCAAACAACGCACGACCCGCGACATGCTGCTGGACCAGCACCGCGCGATGAACACAGCCCTTCAGGCCCGTGATCCTGTCGCCGCCCGCGCCGCCGTGGAGGCGCATTTAAACTATGTCGAAATCGCCTTAAGCGACCAGAAAAAGGCCGATCGACACGAAGCCATTGCCCGCAAAAGGTTCGACCACGAAAACAAACGTTAAAGGGCAAAGAAAAACCCGGCTCCTTGCGGGGGCCGGGTCATTCAATTCTGCGATGGCGCGGACCGTTAGTGCAGCTTGGCAGCCACATCAGCAATCGCGTCGTCAATCAGCTTGTTAGCGTCCGCAGCGGTCAGTTGTGCGGCGACAACATCGCGCGCAGCACCGATGGCGACGGTGATGGCACTGTCGCGAACTTCGTTCACGGCAGCCTGTTGCGCACTTTTAATCTGATCTTCGGCGGCGGCGACCCGGCGGGCAATGGATGACTTGATGTCATCCTTGGCCTGCACGGCAGCGCGTTCAGCTTCTTCCTTGGCGTTCTCAACGATGCGCGCGGCCTGAACCTGCACATCCTTTTGCTTGCGCTCGTAGGATGCCAGCAGAGTTTGCGCTTCTTCGCGCAGGGCTTTGGCTTCGTCAAGCTCGGCGCGGATCCCAGCAGCACGACCGTCAAGCATTTCGCTGATTTTGCCGGGCACTTTGTAGTAAATCAGGATCGCGATGAACACCAGAAAGCCCATCAAGACGATCAGGTTGGTGTTCGATAAGGTCCAGAAATACGCCGAGAACGGATTGGTGCTTGCCGCGAATGCGGGAGAAGCGGCCAGTGTCAGGCCCGGAACAAAGGCAGTTGCGAATGCAATCTTTTTCATGTCGCTACCCTTTCATCCGTGCGGTGACGGCGGCAGCGATGGTTTTGGCATCTGCCTTGCCACCCAATACCGCGATCAGTTCTTTGGCGGTGTCTTTTGCCACTGCCTTGACGCTGTCCATTGCCCCGGCGCGAATGTCGGCGATTGCCTTTTCGCTTTGGGC
>JBLHNX010000115.1:0-7889 GCA_047622125.1 Paracoccaceae bacterium
TTCATCATTTCATGGCGCAAGCAAAAACGATCGGCCCGCGGCTCTTGGATGGCGAAAGCGTGGGGTTGGGCGACCGGATCAAGTATTTCCTTGGCAATCTGTTCGTCTACGGCCCCCTCAAGAACACACTTGGCCTCAGCCGCGTGCGTGTCGGCTATACCGCGGGTGAAGCCATCGGACCGGAGCTGTTCTCGTTTTACCGCTCGCTCGGGATCAACCTCAAACAGCTCTATGGTCAGACCGAGGCAAGCGTGTTCATCACGCAGCAACCCGATGGTCAGGTCCGTAGTGATACTGTTGGTGTGCCCAGCCCCGGTGTTGAATTGAAAATGGCTGACAGTGGCGAAGTTTTCTACCGCTCGCCGGGGGTTTTCGTTGAGTATTTCAACAACCCCGAAAGCACAGCTTCGACCAAGGATGCCGATGGGTGGGTCGCCACAGGTGACGCCGGTTTCATCGACCCTGAATCCGGGCATTTGCGGATCATTGATCGCGCAAAAGACGTGGGCAAGATGAGCGATGGCGCTATGTTTGCGCCCAAGTATGTTGAAAACAAACTGAAATTCTTCCCCAACATTCTTGAAGCCGTGGCGTTCGGCAATGACCGCGACATGTGCACCGCATTTCTGAATATCGACATGACGGCTGTGGGCAATTGGGCAGAACGTAACAACATCGCCTATTCGTCCTACCAGGAACTGGCAGGCCACCCGCGTGTTTTGGAAATCATGCGTGGGCATGTGGAAGACGTGAACGTGTCGGTCGCAACCGACCCGATGCTATCAGGCTGCCAGGTGCATCGCTTTGTTGTGCTGCACAAGCAGTTGGATCCCGATGACGGCGAAATGACCCGCACACAAAAGGTGCGCCGCATCGTGGTCGAGAAGAAATTCAGCGATATTTTGACCGCGATGTACGACGGCAAATCGGAAATCTTTACAGAAACCGAAGTGACCTATGAAGACGGCCGCAAGGGCAAGATCAAGGCGACCCTTACGATTGTCGATGCTGCCGTGCAGCCTGCCCAGAAATTGGAGGCTGCGGAATGAAAGATAGTGTTGAATCCTATGTGACTGATGATGGCCGCACGATTGGCGGTGTGATGCTTGATCTGCGCAATATTACTCTGCGGTTTGGCGGGGTTGAGGCGATCAAAGACATTTCGTTCAATATCCGCGAAGGCGAAATACGCGCAATCATCGGGCCGAACGGCGCGGGCAAGTCTTCGATGCTGAACATCATCTCGGGGTTTTATAAACCGCAAGAAGGTGAAGTTCTGTTCGATGGTGTCGCGCGCCCACCCATGCCCCCCTATCAGGTGGCCCGCCAAGGAATCGCCCGCACGTTCCAAAACATTGCATTGTTCGAAGGCATGTCCGTTTTAGACAACGTGATGACGGGCCGGATGAACCACATGAACGCAGGCATCTTTAGTCAGGCAATGTGGTTTGGCAAAGCGCAGCGCGAAGAGGTTGAAAACCGCGAGGCGGTTGAGCGGATCATTGATTTTCTGGAAATTCAGAAGATCCGCAAGACCCCGGTCAGTCGTCTGCCATATGGATTGAAAAAGCGTGTCGAACTTGCCCGTGCGCTTGCAGCCGAGCCGCGCTTGCTGCTGCTTGATGAGCCGATGGCGGGCATGAACGTCGAGGAGAAAGAGGACATGAGCCGCTTTATCCTCGATTTGAACGACGAATTTGGCACCACAATTGCCCTTATCGAACATGACATGGGCGTTGTGATGGATTTGAGCGACCGCGTGGTCGTGATGGATTATGGCCGCAAGATCGGCGACGGAACGCCTGACGAGGTACGTGGCAATCAAGACGTGATTGATGCGTATCTGGGGGTTTCACATGACTGAATATCTTGGACGGGTAGGGGACGCACATGTCATCTGAATTTCTTTATGGCATCGAAGTGATCATCAACGGGCTCATGGCTGGCGTTCTATACGCGCTGGTCGCGCTAGGGTTCGTGTTGATCTACAAGGCGTCCGGTATTTTCAATTACTCCCAAGGCGTCATGGCGCTTTTTGCAGCGCTCACTCTCGTGGGGATCATGGAGGGGCAGGTGCCCTTCTCCCATCTGATCAACGCAATTTTCGGCACTGAGCTCCACGACTTTGGTTGGGAGGTGCCTGCCTTGTTGGCGATTGCACTGACAGTTGTCGTGATGGTGATTTTCGCCTGGCTTGTGCAGCGGTTTGTGTTCCGACATCTGGTTGGCCAAGAACCGATCATTTTGTTCATGGCGACCATCGGTCTTGCCTATTTCCTTGAAGGGGTGGGCGATCTGATGTGGGGCTCCGAGATCAAGACAATCGCGCTGGGCCTGCCGCAGGGCAACGCACGCTGGTTAGAAGAGGTAACGTCAGCCCTTGGGGACGACACGTTCTACGGCTTTTTCGTACGCCAGCTTGATATTGTTGCAGCGCTTGTTGCCATGGTTCTTGTCGCGGCCCTGATTGTTTTTGCCCAATACACCAAACAAGGCCGCGCGATGCGGGCTGTGGCAGATGATCATCAAGCGGCGCTGTCGGTCGGCATTTCGCTGAACTTTATCTGGGTGCTGGTGTGGTCGTTGGCAGGTGTGGTCGCTTTGGTCGCTGGCGTCATGTGGGGCGCGAAGTCGGGCGTGCAGTTCTCGCTGTCGCTTATCGCGCTCAAGGCTTTGCCGGTGCTGATGCTGGGCGGATTCACCTCCATCCCCGGTGCTATTATTGGCGGTCTTATCATTGGCGTTGGCGAGCAGTTGTTTGAATACACCATTGGTGGGCCGTTCCTTGGTGGTGCGACGGAAAACTGGTTTGCCTACATGCTGGCGCTCTTGTTCCTGGTATTTCGTCCGCAAGGCCTGTTCGGGGAGAAGATCATTGAACGTGTTTGATCCCTTCTCCGCATCACCCCGCAGCAACCGAGGAATACGCTAATGTTTTATCGCGAAGCTGGTGATTTCAAGACGTCCTACGAGGCTGACAGCCAGACGTTTCCAATTGCGTTTGACCGATACCGCTACTGGGTTATTCTGGCCTTTGCGTATCTGGTCATACCGTTTTTAATCAATGATTACTGGGCCAATGCGATTTTGGTTCCGTTCCTGATCTATGCGATCGCGGCGATCGGGCTGAACATTCTGACGGGGTATTGCGGGCAGGTCAGCCTTGGCACCGGCGGATTCATGGCGGTTGGTGCGTATAGCTGTTACAAGCTGATGACCAGTTTTCCAGATGTGTCGATCATTATCCATGTGGTTCTAGCAGGCGTGATTACCGCGGTTGTCGGGGCTGCGTTTGGCCTTCCTAGCCTTCGGATCAAAGGGTTCTATCTAGCCGTGGCCACGCTGGCTGCGCAGTTCTTTCTGGTCTGGCTATTCAACAAGGTGTCCTGGTTTTACAACTATTCCGCGTCAGGCCAGATATCAGCCCCTGAACGTCTGCTGTTTGGTGCGCCAGTGACGGGCCCTAACACCGAGCCGTGGGTTCAGTATATGGTGTGCCTCGTGTTCGTGACGATCTGCGCGATCATCGCACGCAATCTGACCCGTGGCACGTTGGGCCGGTCTTGGATGGCGATCCGCGATATGGATATCGCCGCCGAGATCATCGGGGTGAACCCGCTCAAGGCAAAGCTAACAGCATTTGCAGTTTCATCGTTCTTCATCGGCATCTCGGGCGCACTGTTCTTTAGTGTTTACCTTGGCGCTGTCGAAGTGGGCGAGGCATTCGGCATCCAGAAGTCGTTTTTGGTGTTGTTCATGATCATTCTAGGGGGGCTTGGCAGCATCTTTGGTAGCTTTGCAGGGGCCGCGTTCCTTGTGCTGCTTCCAGTGCTGCTAAAGGTAATCGGCGTCGATCTGCTGGGCTGGCCCACTGATCTGGTGAGCCATTTGCGGCTTGTTATCATTGGTGCCCTGATCATGTTTTTCTTGATCAAAGAACCACATGGGTTGGCGCAGCTTTGGCGCATTGCCAAGGAAAAACTGCGGCTTTGGCCGTTCCCCTACTAACACGAAATTGAGGCGTGGGGCTTACTTACCGCCCTGCGATGCGACCGGATCAACCATAGGGAGGAAATATCCGATGAAACTTAAGACACTTGGGGCGCTAGCCTTGACAGCCACATTTGGCGCAACCGCAGCGATGGCCGAGCTGGTCATTCCTGATCTTAGCTACCGCACTGGCGCGTATGCTGCTGGTGGTACGCCGTTCTCGGACGGGTACCAGGATTATTTCAACCTGCTGAATGCACGCGATGGCGGCATTGGCGGCGAGCCGATCCGCATTGTGGAATGCGAGACGGGCTACAACACCGAAGCAGGTGTGGAATGCTATGAAAGCACCAAAGGCGAGGGCGCGTTGGTCTATCAACCGCTGTCGACTGGTATCACCTATCAGCTGATCCCACGCGCCACGGCCGACGGCATCCCGCTTCACACGATGGGATACGGCCGCACGTCTGCTGCCGACGGCGAGACGTTCAACTGGGTCTTCAACTACCCAGCCAACTATTGGGACGCCGCATCGGTGATGATCAACTATCTGTTGGATCAGAACGGTGGCAGCCTTGAAGGCAAGAACATCACGCTGCTGTTCCATAACTCGGCCTACGGCAAAGAGCCTATCGCGACATTGAACGCACTGGCTGAAATGCACGGCTTTAACTTTAGCGAACTGGCCGTGGATCACCCCGGTCAAGAACAGACCGCACAGTGGCTGCAAATCCGCCGCGAGCGTCCTGACTATGTTCTGATGTGGGGCTGGGGTGTTATGAACCAAGTCGCTGTTCAGGAAGCTGCGAACATCGGCTATCCAATGGATCAGTTCATTGGCAACTGGTGGGCTGGTGCCGAGCATGACGTGACGCCTGCGGGCGCTGCGGCTGATGGGTATCTGTCGCTGAACATGAACCGTGTGGGCGATATGCCAGTGCTTGCTGAAATGCAGTCGATGGTTGTCGATGCCGGTATGGGTGCGGGTGACGGCTCTAACGTAGGGTCGGTTCTTTACATCCGTGGCATGTATGCCGCGATGCTCGCAGCCGAGGCGATTGCCAAAGCGCAAGAAATCCACGGTGTATCTGACATCACACCTGCGATGATGCGCGACGGCATGGAAGCCTTGGACATCACCGAGGCGCGTATGGAAGAGCTTGGCATGCCCTTGGTTGGCCCGGCGTTCAGCGTGTCGTGCCAAGATCACGGCGGTTCCGGTCTGGGCATTGTTCAGCGTTGGGATGCGGCAGCGGGCGCGTTTGTTGCTCTCACCGACTACATCGCTCCCGATGACAGCGTGACAGGCCCACTGATCGCAGAAGACGCAGCGGCGTTTGCCGCTGAGAACAACATCACACCAGGTTGCATGTGATGTAATTGGGGCGTTGGCGGCGGGCATTCCTGCCTGCCGCCAACGCCCGCTTTCGCCAACGCGCAGGAGTACGGACCCCATGCTGGATAGTGCAAAGACCGAGACCTTGCTTGAGGTCAATAATATCGAGGTGATCTATAACCACGTGATCCTTGTGTTGAAGGGTGTGTCGCTATCCGTGCCAAAGGGCGGGATTACCGCGCTTTTAGGCGGAAACGGCGCTGGGAAGACCACGACGCTCAAGGCGATTTCCAACCTGTTGCAGTCCGAACGTGGCCAAGTCACCAAAGGCAGCATCCACTATCGCGGCGACCGCGTGCAAGACCTGTCGCCCGAAGCTTTGGTCAAACGCGGCGTTGTTCAGGTGATGGAAGGCCGTCACTGTTTTGAACACCTCACGGTTGAAGAAAATCTGCTGACGGGCGCCTATACCCGCACCGATGGCAAGACCGCGCAAGCACTTGAGATGGTTTACGAATATTTTCCCCGCCTAAAGACCCGCCGCAAATCGCAGGCCGGATACACGTCGGGCGGCGAGCAGCAGATGGTTGCGCTTGGGCGGGCATTAATGTCCAAACCCGAAACAATTTTGTTGGATGAGCCAAGCATGGGCTTGGCCCCGCAGTTGGTCGAAGAGATTTTCGGCATCGTTAAATCGTTGAATGAAAACGAAGGCGTGTCGTTCCTTTTGGCCGAACAGAATACCAACGTCGCGCTGCGGTTCGCGCACTACGGCTATATTCTCGAAAGCGGTCGCGTGGTCATGGATGGCAAAGCCTCTGATCTGCGCGAAAACCCTGACGTCAAAGAGTTCTATCTCGGTATGTCGGAGGAGGGCCGCAAATCGTTTCGTGATGTGCGTTCATACCGACGCCGCAAAAGGTGGTTGTCATGAGTAACTTGGACCGTCTGGAAACCCGTTCCGCCGACGCGCGCGAGGCCGATCAACTGGCGCAATTGCTAACGCTTCTGGCGCGGATCGAGGCCGTTGATCACAGCTGCCTGACAGGCGCGCCGAAGGTGCAATCGCTGGCCGACCTGCGCCATCTACCGGTGCTACGCAAATCTGACCTTAGCAAATGGCAGGCCGAACACCCGCCGTTTGGCGGCATTCCGACTGGCGGCATCACGCGTCTGTTCCAGTCACCCGGCCCGATCTATGAACCCGGTGGTTCCACGCCTGACTGGTGGCGGTTTGGCCGGTTTCTGCGGGCGGCTGGCATTGGCGCAGGTGACGTGGTACAGAACACATTCTCGTATCATTTCACCCCCGCGGGCGCGATGTTTGAAAGTGCGGCTTTGGCCGTCGGCGCGCAGGTTTTTGCCGCCGGTCCGGGCCAAACCGAATTGCAAGTGCGCGCCGCTGTTGACCTTGGCGTCACGGCCTATGCCGGAACGCCGGATTATCTGGGCGCCATTCTGGCCAAGGCTGATGAAATGGGGGTCGACCTAAGCGATATCACCAAGGCGGTGGTTTCGGCGGGGCCATTGTTCCCCCAAGTGCGTACTGCCTACGCCGCGCGCGGTATCACCTGTTTGCAATGCTATGGCACGGCAGATGTGGGTCATATTGCCTATGAAACGCTCGCCGATGCGCCGATGGTCGTGGACGAAGGCGTTATCGTCGAAATCGTCACCCCCGGCACCGGCGATCCCGTTCCAAATGGCGAAGTCGGTGAAGTTGTCGTGACTGCCCTGAACGCTGATTATCCGTTGATCCGCTTCGCGACCGGCGATCTGTCAGCGATTGTCGCAGGCGTGTCCGACTGTGGTCGCACCAATATGCGGCTTGCGGGCTGGAAGGGACGCGCTGATCAAGCGACCAAGGTCAAAGGCATGTTTGTGCGCCCAGAACAGGTTGCGCAGTTGGTTGAACGCCACCCCGAGATTCATCGCGCGCGCGTAGAGGTTGGCCATGATGGCAAGTCCGACACGATGCTGGTGAGGTTGGAAACCGAAGGATCAGATGTCGCGGGATATGCCGCGTCTATTTCCGAGGTGTTAAAACTGCGCGCAAAGGTTGAGACTGTCGCAATCGGTGGCTTGCCACGCGATGGAATTGTGATCGCGGACTTGCGGGGGAACTAGTTGATGTCAGTGGTGATTGTTGGCGCGTCACGCACGCCGATGGGCGGATTTCAAGGGGCACTGTCGGACGTCACGGCGACCGACCTTGGCGCCGCGGCCATTCGCGGGGCGCTGGAAAACGGCGCTGTGTCGGCCGATGCGGTGGACGAGGTTCTCATGGGCTGTGTCTTGCCCGCCGGATTGGGCCAAGCGCCTGCACGTCAGGCGGCACTTGGCGCAGGATTGCCGCAATCAGTCCCGTGTAGCACGGTGAACAAGGTCTGCGGATCGGGCATGAAAACAGTGATGATCGCGCATGATCAGATAGTAGCTGGCAGCCAGACTTTGATGGTTGCGGGCGGCATGGAAAGCATGTCGGGCGCGCCATATCTATCCATGAAAACACGCGGTGGTGCGCGGTTGGGCCACGCAGAACTCAAGGATCATATGTTTCTTG
>JBLHNX010000116.1:0-7882 GCA_047622125.1 Paracoccaceae bacterium
CTTTGCTGCGTCCTTGAGCGTTGGCGATACCTTCCTGATCGGCGGGCAGATCGTGCGCTATGAGGGCCTGCGCGAGATGACAGTCGAGGTATCGCGCCGCGCGGACAAGACGCCCAAAGTCGCGACCTTTTCGGGCACGAAGTTCGCCACGTCGACGCAGCTTTCGGCGCGCATTCTGGCGATGTTTCAACAAGACAGCTGGCCCGAACTCCCCCGCCCAACTGCCGAATGGCTGGCATTGCAGCGTGATATTTCGAAACTGCCCGAGGCGGATCGCATTCTGGTGGAAACTTTTCCACATGACGGGCGGCATTACACCTGCGCTTACGGCTTTGCGGGCGGCAACGCACAGCGCACATTAGGCCTGATCGTGACCCAGCGGATGGAAGCGGCGGGCCTGCATCCGATGGGGTTTGTGGCCACGGATTATGCGACGTTGATCTGGGGGCTGGACCCTGTCAGCGACCCTGCCCCGCTGTTCGTGCCCGCAGCCTTGCATGACGGTCTGGAAAACTGGCTTGGTGGCAATGCGGTGATGAAAAAGACCTTTCGCGCCTCGGCTACGATTGCCGGACTGATTGAGCGCAACCTCCCGCAAGCCCGCAAATCTGGACGGCAGGCCACGTTTTCCAGCGATATTCTTTATGATACCCTTCAAAAATACGACCCCGACCATTTGATGATGCGGATCACCCGCGAAGAAGCGCTGCGCGGTTTGGTTGACTTTGGCCGGATCGAAGAGATGTTGCGGCGCACCGACGGGCGGATTGACCATGTCGCACTTGATCGCGTGACACCCCTTGCGGCACCCATGCTCCTTGAGGTGGGGCGTGTCCCCATCGCCGGAGCCGGACGCGAGAGACTGCTTGAGGAGGAGGCCGCGCGCATGATGGCCGCGGCAGGGTTGGACAAGGCATGACCAGCTATGGTTTCAGCTTTTGCGGCACCGCGTTGCGGGCGATGGCATCAGGGGCACTTTTTCTTGAAAGTGCGCGCGCGTTGGTGGTGTCGGATCTGCATCTGGGCAAATCCGACAGGATCGCGCGGCGCGGCGGCACCATGCTGCCCCCCTACGAAACCCGCGAGACCCTTGCCCGATTGGAATCGGCGATTTTGGCAACAGACCCACAGGTCGTGATTTGCCTTGGCGATAGCTTTGATGATCTGGACGCGGCGGCATCACTTGAGGCTGCAGCGCGAGAGCGGATCATGCGCTTGCAGGCGGGGCGCGATTGGATTTGGATCGAAGGAAATCACGACCCCGGTCCCGTTGATATAGGCGGGACACATAACACTGAGTGGCGCGACGGCCCGCTCACCTTGCGCCATATCGCGCAGGCAAACCCGCGGGGTGAAATATCGGGGCATTATCATCCGAAGTTGTCGATTCGCGGCACCCAAGCAGGTGCGCGCGCCTGTTTTCTTATTGATCACGCGCGGATCATCATGCCCGCATTTGGGGCTTATACTGGTGGGCTGTCAGCGACATCGCCTGTGCTCAACGCTTTGATGACCCAGCCTGCGATTGCTGTTCTGATTGGCCCACGTGCAATTGCTGTGCCGCTTCCTGTTGCGCGCTTGGGACGACGATAACGCGGCGTTCACCAGATTTTCGCGATATTTTGGACCGATGGGGACAATGGCACCATTGCCAGTGCGCAAACCCTCGCGTCCCTTCACGCGCAGAACTTCTTGGATGTGGTCACGCGCAACCCAATGCGATCGGTGGACGCAAAACCCGTCACATCCAGCCAATTCGTTTATCTAGTCCGCAAACCACATCAAAATGCGATGGATAGCGCCGCCTGACAGCGCCACCTCGACGTAATGATCGCTTACAGTAAGACGCACCACGCAGACCTGTCGTGTCCGTCGATCCGGTTAAGCAGACGCGGCTGGGCGGGCATAATAGCCCGTTCGCCATGTGCGAGATACAGATGTCGCAGGACCGAAATGCGCAGCGCTGCCGCTATTGTCCGATAAACCTGCGCTAACCCAATCACCCTCGTACGAAACACGCGCAATTGGTTTCGCAATACGCAATGGAATTGGAAATTCCCAAATACGATGCAGATTGGTTAATGCGGCAGGGTTAGACTGTAAGGCCCTCGGGCTCAGCCAGCCCATTCGCGCGGCAACAGGCGGTGATTGTATTGGCCAGAAGGCAGGCAATCGTCATTGGTCCAACACCGCCGGGAACCGGCGTAATCGCACCCGCAACCGCAGCGCAACTTGCATATTCTGCATCACCCACAAGCCGGGTGCCGCCTTCGGGTTTTTCGATCCGGTTGATGCCCACATCAATCACCGTCGCGCCCGGTTTGATCCAGTCACCGATCACCATTTCGGGGCGACCAACAGCGGCTATGACAATGTCAGCCTGTCGCACAACGCCCGGTAAATCCTTGGTGCGGCTGTGCGCGATGGTCACGGTGCAGCTATCGCCCAGCAGTAAATTCGCCATCGGCTTGCCGACGATATTGCTGCGCCCAATCACAACCGCGTTCATACCAGACAGGCTGCCGTGGTGATCGCGCAGCATCATCAAACAGCCCAGCGGCGTGCAAGGCACCATTGATTTCTGTCCGGTGCCCAGCAGGCCCACATTGGAAATGTGAAAGCCGTCGACGTCCTTGGCCGGATCAATCGCATTGATGACCAGATCACTATCCAGATGAGGAGGAAGCGGTAACTGCACAAGGATACCGTGAATTTTCGGATCCCCATTCAGCTGGGCAATCAGGGCCAGCAAATCCGCCTCACTGGTATCAATTTCCAGCTTGTGTTCGAAAGAGGCCATTCCGACCTCGAGCGTCATCTTGCCCTTGGAGCGCACGTAGACCTGGCTTGCGGGGTCTTCGCCCACCAGCACCACGGCCAGACCTGGCGTGATCCCGTGTTCTTCTTTCAGGCGGGCAACGTGGCCGCCGACTTTCTGACGCACGGTTGCGGCAAAGGCTTTGCCGTCGATGACTGTTGCTGACATGTGAACTCTCGCTTGGGGCAGATGGGGGCGCAGGGTGGGGGCTTCCCCCCACCTCGCTTTACTTAGAACAAACCTTCGATCTGGCCATCGTCATTCAGGTGAATGTTCTCGGCAGACGGCACGCGGGGCAAGCCCGGCATCGTCATGATCTCGCCGCAGACGACGACCACGAAACCGGCACCCGCAGATAGCCGCACTTCACGCACAGGCACCGAGAACCCTGTCGGCGCGCCGCGCAGGGTTGGATCGGTGCTGAACGAATACTGGGTTTTCGCCATACAGACCGGCAGATGGCCATAACCCTGATCTTCCCACAGCTTCAGCTGATCGCGGATCTTTTGATCCATCAAGGCTTCGTCTGCGTGGTAAATCCGCTTGGCAATGGTCTGGATCTTGTTCGCCAGTGACATCTCGTCGGGGTAGATTGGGGCAAAGGCGCTGACACCGCTTTCGGCAATCTCGGCCACGCGGGTCGCAAGTGCTTCGGACCCTTTTGATCCATGTTCCCAGTGCTGCGACAGGATCGCCTCTGAGCCTTGGGTTTTGACGTAGTCCTTGACGGCCTGCACTTCGGCATCGGTGTCGGTGACAAAATGGTTGATCGCAACGACCACAGGCACGCCAAAGGATTTCAGGTTGCCAATGTGACGCCCCAAGTTGGCGCAGCCGGAGTTTACCGCGTCAACGTTTTCCGCGCCCAGATCAGCCTTGGCCACGCCGCCGTTCATCTTCATCGCGCGCACAGTCGCGACCAGCACCACGCAGTCGGGCGCAAGACCCGCCTTGCGGCACTTGATGTTCATGAATTTTTCAGCGCCCAAATCAGCGCCAAAGCCGGCCTCGGTCACGACAAAGTCAGCGATTTTCAGAGCCGTGGTCGTCGCAATGACCGAGTTACAGCCATGCGCGATATTGGCGAACGGGCCACCGTGCACAAAGGCCGGATTGTTCTCCAGGGTCTGCACAAGGTTGGGCTGCATAGCGTCTTTCAGCAACACAGTCATCGCGCCATCGGCCTTGATGTCACGTGCAAAAACGGGGCTGCGATCGCGGCGATAGGCAACGATCATATCACCAAGGCGCTGCTGCAAGTCTTTAAGGTTATTGGCCAAACACAGGATCGCCATAACTTCGGATGCAACGGTGATATCAAAACCGCCCTCGCGTGGGAAACCGTTTGCAACGCCGCCAAGGCTACAGGTGATGTTGCGCAGCGCGCGGTCGTTCATATCAACAACGCGACGCCAGACAACGCGGCGGGTGTCGATCTCAAGCTCGTTACCCCAATAGATGTGGTTGTCGATCATCGCCGATAGCAGCGAATGTGCGGATGTGATCGCGTGGAAGTCGCCGGTGAAATGGAGGTTCATGTCCTCCATTGGCACAACTTGCGCATAACCACCGCCAGCAGCCCCACCCTTCATGCCAAAGTTTGGCCCCAAGGATGCCTCTCGGATACAAACGGCTGCTTTCTTGCCGATACGGTTCAGACCATCGCCCAGACCGACGGTCGTGGTGGTCTTGCCTTCGCCAGCAGGGGTCGGGTTGATCGCGGTGACAAGGATCAACTTGCCGTTCTTGTTGCCTTGGACCGAGTTGATAAACGACTGCGAAACCTTGGCTTTGTCGTGGCCGTAGGGCAGCAGATCGTCGCTGCCAATTCCCAGCTTTGCGCCGATCTCTTGGATGGGGCGTTTTTTGGCCTCGCGGGCGATTTCGATGTCGGACTTATAGCTCATGGTGTTGTATTCCCTGTCATCGGGCGGAGGCCCGCATTTCGTTACCCCCGCTATACCCGCCCGCGCCGCGCAGTTGGGAAGCGATTGCGACATTTTGCCTGCCGGAATCGTCGGACGACAAATGAGCGGTGCTTAGGGTGCCCATGCCCGCTGATCTGGAATGTGTAGCGTCAGCGTATCGCCAACAACCACGCGCCCTTCTGCGGCGACCCAAGCGGTCACACCGCGCTTGTCGGCAGCGGCGGGTTTGAACGCTTTGCCTTTGCCCGGATGCGATACCTCAAGCGATTTGGCGGGAAATATGCAGGGGCGGTTTTCCATATCAACAACCACGGTCGCGCCGCTGGGTGCTTGCAGGCGCGACGAGGGCGGCACATGCGTGAAATCAGGAATGCCGCGAACGACCATCGTCGCGCCAAGGCGCGCGGGGTCGATTGCGTCCACACCCATGATCGCGGCGATCTCGGCCAGTTCTTCTTCGCTCACGATGCTCAGCTGGCGTTCGTTCTTGATCGGGGTGCCTTTGGGATATTGCGACGACACGCGGCTGCATGACGGACGGGTCAGGCCCGCGTGAAACGCGCCCGCGATGCCGTCAAACGTAAGATCAAGGCTGCGGGCGGGGTCGGACATGAGCGCGGAGCGATCGTCACTGCGCAGTGCGCCCAACCACGTCACGGTGGCGGTCATGTCGGTGGGTTTCAATGCGGGCATCTGCAGGCTCCTGATGAGGTGTGCACAAAATGCAGGGCGACCCTGAAAGCTGCAACCCGAAACCTGCGAAAGAAAAAGCCCCGAGGCCAGTGCGGCGTCGGGGCTTTCTAAATGGTGTCTTGGTCTTAGGCGGTTGGTTCTGGCTCCAGCCCGCCATCAGATTTCGGCTTCTTCGGCTTGGTCTTGGGGACCGACGTGATCGAGCTACCACCAGATGGTGGGGCATCGTCCGCATCATCGCCACGGTTCAACGCCTCGCCCGCGATTACTTTGGCAATCTCGTTTCCGGTGAGGGTTTCGTATTCCAACAGACCCTCGGCAAGACGCTCAAGTTCATCGTTCTTTTCGGTCAGGATACGCTTAGCGGTCTTATAGCCAGTATCGATGATTTCTTTAACCTTATCGTCGATGATCTTTTGGGTGTCGGCAGAATGGCTCGTGCCGCCACCGTAAGGACCAAGTTGCGAGGATTGCTCGTTGGCATAATCCACAAAGCCCAACTCGTCGGCATAGCCAAATTGAGTCACCATCGCGCGGGCAATGCGTGTCGCCTGCTGAATGTCGCTTGAGGCACCCGAGGTCACGTTTTCTTTGCCAAAGGTCAGTTCTTCGGCCACACGCCCGCCCATCGCCATAGCGATTTTCGAGGTATATTTGGTGTAGCTGACCGACAGTTGATCGCGTTCCGGCAACGACAACACCAGACCCAGCGCACGACCGCGCGGGATGATCGTTGCCTTATGGATCGGATCGTGTTGTGGCACGTTCAGACCTACAATCGCGTGACCAGCTTCGTGATAGGCGGTCAGCTTTTTCTCATCCTCGGTCATGACCATGGAGCGGCGTTCAGCGCCCATCATGACCTTATCCTTGGCGGATTCGAAATCATGCATGGTCACGAAACGGCGACCAATACGGGCGGCCGTCAGTGCACTTTCGTTCACAAGGTTCGCCAAGTCAGCACCGGAAAAACCGGGTGTGCCACGGGCAATGATACGCAAGTCCACATCGGGGCCAAGCGGCACTTTGCGCGCATGCACCAACAAGATTTTCTCACGGCCTTTGATATCGGGATTGGGCACCTGTACCTGACGGTCAAAGCGGCCCGGACGCAGCAATGCGGGATCTAGAACATCAGGGCGGTTGGTCGCAGCGACGATGATGATGCCTTCGTTGGCCTCAAAACCGTCCATTTCAACCAGAAGCTGGTTCAGCGTCTGTTCGCGTTCATCGTTACCGCCACCATAGCCAGCCCCACGCGAGCGGCCCACGGCGTCAATTTCATCGATAAACACAATACAAGGCGCGTTCTTTTTGGCCTGTTCAAACATGTCGCGGACACGCGATGCACCCACACCAACGAACATTTCGACGAAATCGGAGCCTGAAATCGTGAAGAACGGCACGCCGGCTTCGCCAGCAATTGCGCGCGCCAGAAGCGTTTTACCAGTACCGGGGGGGCCGACAAGCAGCGCGCCTTTGGGAATCTTGCCACCAAGGCGGCTAAATTTCTGCGGGTTGCGCAGGAATTCGACGATTTCTTCCAGCTCTTCTTTGGCTTCATCAATACCCGCAACCTCGTCAAAGGTGACGCGGCCTTGCTTTTCGGTCAGCAGCTTGGCCTTGGATTTGCCAAAGCCCATTGCCCCGCCTTTGCCGCCACCCTGCATCCGGTTCATGAAATAAATCCAGACACCGATCAGCAGAAGGAACGGCAGCAGCCCGATCAGGAAAGACGTAAACCCGTTGGTTTGCTGGCTTTTCGCTGTGGTTGGCACGTTGTTGTCGATCAACAGGTTGGTAACCTCGGCGTCGTCGGGTTTGATCACGACATAGTCCTGACCATCCGTGCCGCGATAGCGGATTTGTTCGCCATCAAGCGTTGCATTCGCAACCATGCCGTTTTCAACAGCCGTTACAAAATCGGAATAATTCTTGGCGTTTGCCGCCGTGGTCCCCGTTCCACTGCTGAACAGATTGAACAGAGCCAGTATTAGCAGGAACATGACGACCCAAACGGCCAGATTTCGCGCGTTGCCCAAGGCAAATCTCCTAAACGTAGGTTTGGCCCTTGAGCGAGAGTCGCGACGGGCCACCCGTCTAAAATAGAGACCTTGCGGCTTAGTTCAATGCGAAACCAGAAAGGAATGGAAATCCGCGACAATCCGCGCTGTCCAAACGCGATTGTAGCCTGCAATTGGGGCACAAATCAGTGTTTGCCCCCGCCAGACGGCAGGTGACGACATAAGAGAGGCGCGCGACAGCCCTGTTTTACGCCAATCAGGAAAGTCTGTGATCGCGTCGCCAAGGGCGCGAATAGCAAGATCGGGCGCATGCGGGCCGATCATCTGCCAGCGATTATCCCAGATTTCATCGCTTGGCGCTGTCAGCTTCGCCACTGCGGCCAGTTCCCGTGTCACCACGATCTGCGCGCCTTTCGCTG
>JBLHNX010000117.1:0-7876 GCA_047622125.1 Paracoccaceae bacterium
CGCGCGCGCGATGTGCAGATGTTGTTCGCCGATGCCTCGACGGGTGCGCATTCGCCGGCCCTTGTCCGTCAGGGCCAGATTGCCGAGCTGATCAACGCCAAACCCAAAGCGCGCCGTCGTATTCTGGAGGAGGCTGCGGGCATTAGCGGATTGTATCAACGCCGCCACGAGGCCGAGTTGAAACTGAAGGGCGCTGAAACCAACCTGACCCGCGTCGATGACGTCATCGAACAGCTTGCCGCGCAACTGGCGCAACTGGCCCGTCAGGCGCGTCAGGCCAAGCGGTATCGCGAGATCGGCGAGGCGTTGCGCAAAGCTGAGGGGCTCTTGTTGTACCGCCGTTGGCGCGAAGCAGACGAAGCCCGTGCGAGCGCCGAGAACCAATTACGTGAGCGCACGACCGCCGCTGCTGCTGCCGAAACCGCCGCGCGTCAATCAGCCAAGGCGCGCGCGCAGTTTGAATCTGTTCTGCCATCCCTGCGCGAAGAAGAGGCGATTGCCGCCGCCGTGTTGCAGCGCCTGACCGTGCAGCGCGATACGCTGTCTGATCAAGAAGCGCGTGCGCTTGAAACGATCGAGATGCTGAGGGCGCGCATTGACCAATTGGGCAATGATATTGCCCGCGAGAATGGCTTAAACAAAGATGCAGGCGAGACGATTGAGCGACTTGAATGGGAAGCGCGCGAAATTGCCAAGGCAGGTGAAGGGCACGATCGGCGTTTGGAACAAGCCGCCGAGTCCTCGCACGAGGCCGCTGGAATCTTGCAAGATCGCGAAACTGACCTGTCGCAATTAACCGAAGATGTAGCCCGTTTGGCGGCCCGCCACCAATCGGCGCAGCGCCTGCTGGATGACAACCGCACGACGCTAGAGAAAAGCGAGGCCGAGGCCGCGCGCGCCAAGACCCAGGCCGGCGAATCGCAGGCGGCCCTGACCAAGGCCGAGGCCGATTTTGCGGCTGCTGGCGCGGAAGAAGCCGCCGCCGTGGCCACCGCTGCCCGTGCAGACGCGGCGCTGGTCGCCGCTGAGGCCGCGCGCGCTGAAACCCAGACCCGCGAGAGCGACGCCCGCGTGCAACGTGCCCAAGCCGAGGGCGAAGCCAGCGCCCTGCGCGCCGAAGTATCCGGCCTTGCGCGTCTGGTCGAACGCGACACAGCCGAGGGCGGTCATATCCTTGACCAGTTGCGCGTCGAGGGCGGCTATGAAAAGGCGCTGGGCGCTGCACTGGCGGACGACCTGCGCGCGCCTGCCGTTGGCCCCGATGATAAATCCGGCTGGGCCGTTTTGCCCGGCTATGCCAACCCGCAAACTCTGCCCGATGGTGTCTTGGCGCTGACGAACTACGTGTCCGTCCCCGAGGTTCTTGTGCGACGCATGGGGCAAGTGGGCCTTGTGGATGCCGCCGATGGCGCGCGCCTTCAGGTCGACTTGAAGCCGGGTCAGCGGTTGGTCAGCATCGAGGGTGATCTGTGGCGCTGGGACGGGTTTCGCGCAGGGGCCGAAGATGCACCCTCTGCCGCTGCCCTGCGCTTGCAACAGCTCAACCGCCTTGTAGAACTCAAGCGTGATTTGGAAGACGCCAACGCCCGCGCCATGGGTGCCGCGCAGGCGCATGATGCGCTCAATACGCGCCTTGCTGAATTGACCGCGACCGATCAATCCGCCCGTCAGGCGCGCCGTGATGCTGACCGTTTGGTCGCTGACGCCAACCGCGCCCTGAGCCGTGCCGAGGCTGATCGCAACCTGTCGGCTGGTAAGCTGGAAAGCAGCGGTTTGGCTGTATCGCGCCACGAAGAAGAAGCGATGGCTGCCCGCAAGTCACTGACCGAGGCTGAAAAAGCCGCACATGAATTGGGTGATTTGGCCTCGGCTCGCGCCAGTGTCGAAGACGTCAAGATGACCGTCGAGGCCGCGCGCATCACCATGATGTCACGCCGCAGCGCGCACGACGAAGTGCGCCGCGAAGGGGATGCGCGACTGAAACGCAGTCAGGAAATCACCAAAGAGGTCAGCGGCTGGAAACATCGCCTTGAGACCGCCAACAAGCGCACTGCCGAACTGGCCGAACGGCGCGAGGCGTCCGAGTTGGAGCTGAAAGACGCCACTGCCGCGCCCGAAGAAATTGCCGCCAAGCGGGCCGAACTGTCCGATGCAATTGACGAGGCCGAAGCGCGTCGCAAGATTGCCGCCGATGGGTTGGCGCAGGCCGAAAACACCCTGCGTGATGCCACGATTGCTGAACGCGAGGCAGAACGCACCGCGTCTGAAAGCCGCGAAGCCCGCGCGCGATCCGAAGCCCGTGCCGACGCCGCCCGTGAAACCGTGGCCTATGCCTCTGAACGGATCATGGAGGCGCAAGAAGTTACGCCGGACAAACTGCTGGAAACGCTGGACGCCGACCCTGAAAAGATGCCCGCATCCGACGTGATCGAAGGGCAAGTAAATGCCTACAAACGCCAGCGCGACGCCTTGGGTGCTGTGAACCTGCGCGCCGAAGAAGACAGCGTTGACGTGCAGGTCGAACACGACAGTCTGGTCAAGGAAAAGACCGACCTTGAGGATGCAATCCGCGCCTTGCGCACCGGTATTTCCAACCTGAACCGCGAGGGGCGTGAACGCTTGCTGACTGCATTCGAGCAGGTCAACGAGAGTTTTGGTCTGCTGTTCTCGCATCTGTTTGGCGGCGGCGAGGCCAAGCTGGTGCTGGTCGAAAGCGACGATCCGCTTGACGCTGGCCTCGAAATTCTGTGCCAGCCTCCGGGCAAGAAACTCTCCACCCTGTCCCTCTTGTCAGGTGGCGAACAGACCCTCACTGCGATGGCGCTGATCTTTGCAGTGTTCTTGGCAAATCCCGCGCCGATTTGTGTGCTCGACGAGGTCGACGCGCCGCTGGATGACGCCAACGTCACGCGCTTTTGTGACCTTCTCGATGAAATGACGCGCCGCACCAACACGCGGTTCCTGATCATCACGCACCACGCCGTCACGATGTCGCGCATGGACCGCCTGTTCGGCGTGACAATGGGCGAACAGGGCGTCAGTCAATTAGTCAGCGTTGATCTGAAAAAAGCGGCGGCGATGGTCGCCTAGTAGGACAGATCATCGGGCGATTGGTTCACGAAATCAGGCGGCGGTGTCACCACAAACCGGCGCGCTACAATCGCCGCTTGCCCCGCGCCATGTGCCTTCATGATCCGGTGCATCCCGTCCAACACGCGGCCCTGCGCGCACAGCAATACCGGATAGGTCAGATCCGCCGCCGCGACGTGCTGCGCATGATCCATCACCGCGCGGCAGCTGGCCACGCCATCGGTCGCATCAAACCAATAAGGCTCGTCGATCTCGGCAATATCGCGCAGCGGCACATCGTAAACGCGCAGCCCGTCAGCCAGCGCTATTAGCCCGCGCACATCCCAAATATGTACATCCTCGCCAACGCGGCGAAAATGATACTGTGGCCGGATCACAGGCGGTTCAACAATTCCGCCGTTGGCCAAGCATCCGCAGGCATCCCAAGGCGCTGTTGTTCGGCTTGCACAGCCGCGCGGGTGCGCGCCCCAAGAATACCATCAACGCCGCCCACATCATGCCCGCGCGCTTGCAGCTTTGATTGCAACTGCTCCATCTGGGTCCCCGGCAGTCCGGCGGGTGGATTTCCCGCGTCATAGACATTTGCGCCCGAAAGCCGCGTCGCGAAATAGGCGGCGGTGGTCACGTAAACGAAACTTTGGTTCCATTCGAAATAAACGTTGAAATTGGGGTAGGCGAGGAACGCAGGCCCGTTGCGTCCCATCGGCAAAAGAACCGAAGCTTGCAGCCCAACCCCGTCCAAGTCGCCATCACGGGCTTGCACGCCCATCGCTGCCCAATCTGAAACGGGCCGAGTGGTTTCCAGCCCCGTTAGCATCCAATCCAAGCTGTCAGGCACCACGATTTCCTCGAGCCAAGGCTCGTTGGCGCGCCACCCCAAGTCGCGCAGCATCGCACCGCCCGACATCAATGCATCCGCAGGCGAAGTTTTCAGGCTCACATGCCCGTCGCCATCACCGTCGCGCCCGTTTTCCAAAATGTCGGCAGGCAGCATCTGCACCATCCCGATTTCACCAGCCCAAGCGCCCGTGGTGCGAGCGGGGTCAAAATCGCCACGTTCGAACAGGGTCAGGGCTGCAAAAATCTGCGGGCGAAATAATTCCGGGCGACGGCAATCATGCGACAAGGTGACAAGCGCGTTGAGCGTGTTGAAATCGCCCTGCACCGCGCCAAAATCCGTTTCCAATGCCCAGAACGCCAGCAGAACACTGCGCGGCACGCCCATTTCGGCTTCGATCCGGTCGAATACGGCATCATGTTGTTGGGAATTGCGCGCGCCGTTCTGCATCCGGCTTGAAGAAATCAGGCGGCGGGAAAAGTCGATGAAATCGCGCTGGAAATGCCCCTGTGACCGATCCGCACGCAGCACGGCCTGATCTTGGCGTGCTCCGGCAAGAAACTGCGCGGCGGCGGCGGCAGAATGACCACGCGAAACGGCCTCGGCCTGCAATCCTTCGACAAATCCAGTAAAGCTTCCACCACAGGATGTCGCCTGTGCGGAACTGGCGAAAACGGCAAAGAGGCAGGCAAATGCAAAGCGCATAGTTGATCCTTTAAAAGAAGACACGAACGAAGCTTAGCAACCCCCATGCGACCGCAAGCATGAGGGCCATCCCCCATGATATCCATAGTACGCGGATTGTTGCCGCGATGTCATCCGCTGTCAGGTCACGTTTTCCGGCGGCATTTACGAACGGATAGTCACGCGTGACACCATCGTAGCGGCGCGGGCCAGACAGGGCGATGTCCAACCCATAGGCCATTGCCGCTTCGGGCCAACCAGCATTGGGCGAGCGGTGAAGGCGCGCATCGCGACGCACGGGGCCAAGGCGCGCACCAGGGCAGGCAAGCCCGATGAAAATGGCCGTAAGGCGCGCAGGAATCCAGTTCAGCAGATCGTCGAACCGCGCCGCTGCCCAGCCGAAATTTTCGTGCCGTGGCGTGCGATACCCGATCATGCTGTCGGCCGTATTGGTGATTTTATAGATCAGCAGCGCGGGCAACCCGCCGATCAGAAACCAGAAGGCGGGCGCGATCACGCCATCGCTAAGGTTCTCGGCTGCGCTTTCTATGGCGGACCGCGCAACATCGTTTTCGTTCATCTGGGCTGTGTCACGACTGACGATCATGGCAACCGCGCCACGCCCGTCGGCTAGTGATTTGCGCAGCCCATCGGCGACAGCCTGCACATGATCGACCAAGGATCGCTGGGCCAGCAGCACCGCGCAAATCAGCAGATCGGCAATCTGTCCGGGTAACTGCGCAATGACCCAACCAAGCAGCCCTGCGCCGATCACCAACACAGCAAGGGCCAGCACACCATTCCTGCGACCACCGCCCGTGTTAAGCCGCTGATCCAGCCAACCAACGGCGTTTCCCATAATCACCGCCGGATGGGTCAGGCGGGACCACAGCCATTTTGGCTCACCAAGTGCCGCATCAAGCAGCATCGCAAGCACAAGAACCATCAGCGCAATCCATCCACCGCGGCCGCGACCTGATCCCAGCGGTCCGGGGCGGGCAAGCCAAGGCGCAACCACGTCTTGGAGTACGGGAATCTCCGGCTCCAAACATGGTTGCGTGCCAGATGTTCCTGTGCCGCTGCGGCGTCGGTGACCTCGTAAAGCCGGAATAGGTCCGTGCCACCCACAACAGGAAGATCGACCAGTTTGTCCAGTCGCGCGGCGTCAGCTTTTAGGCGCGTCCGTGTCGCATCGGCCCAGCTCACATCCATCAGTGCGCGCGCGCCAATTTCCAATGCTGGCCCCGCCACGGCCCATGGCCCCAAAAGGTCGGCCAATGTCGCATGATTGGTGTCACCTTCGCCGTCGCGTCGGGTCACTGGGGCCAATGTTTCAGGCGCACCGATCGCAAAGCCAAGCCGCATCCCCGCCAAGCCCCAGAATTTGCCAAAACTTTTGAGAACTAGAATGCCGGTGTCTTGGGCACGGGCAATATGGCTGCACGCAGGTGTAACGTCGCAAAAGCTTTCGTCGATCACAGTCAGCCGACGCCCGCCGATATGTGATGCGCCCCATTTCCGCCCATCGGGGTTGTTGGGGTGCACATACACATGGGTATCGGCTGTCTCAGGCCCCGCGCTGATCCATTGATGGTTCGCTGCAAACGCCGCCATGTGTTCGTTGTAAGTCGGCGTAGGCACATAGACCTCGCCGCGTGCAGGGCCAAGGTAGGGAACCTTGGCAATAATGGCCGAAGCGCCGTTCGCCGCAACAATCGCGGCCCCGTCCGGCACGTTCCAGAATGCCCTTGCCGCACCCAACAACCGATCCATCGCCCCTTGGTCGGGCAGGGCGGTCCATGCGTCTGCGCTGATGTCACCCACCGGATAGGGCACCGGATTGATCCCCGTGGACAGGTCAAGCCAATCGCCCCGCGCCCCGCCGTATCGCGCGACCGCAGCGTCTAATCCGCCACCGTGATCGCGGGATTGGGTCATTCAGGCAGCGGCGTGTGGCGGCTGACGAAGTGACCTTTGACGCCTTGGGGCCATTGACGATAGGGCACCTGGCCCGTGGCGCTGTCGGCATGCAGCTTGGCATAATCGACAATAGCTTGGGCATCCTCGGCAGTGGCCGTGAATTTGCCCAAGGAATAGCCGATCTTGCCCGCCCCTTGCACGACGATGTTGCAGGCGCGTTCGCAGCCCATCGTGCAGGATACGCGGCGCGTCGCCACATCGCCGCCTGCGCGATCCTCAATCAACCCCGCAAGGGCCTCGCCATCGGTTTTGTCCATGGCGGTGTCTTCCCAACCTGCACATTTGCAGGTGTCGCAGATCGTAATCCAAGTGGTCATGCGTTTCAGTGCCTCCGATTTGTGCAACATGAAACCCATCCGGCAGATTTCCACAAGGGGCAGACAGTTTTAGGCCCCGCTACCCGCGATCGTGCGGAGCAAAGTAGTCGAGATCGGGGTTCACTGGAATGATACGGTGCGGGTTAATCGTTTCGTGGCTATAGTGATAATGATGCACGATATGGTCCATCTTCACTGTGCCAGCGACTCCGTCCATCTGATACAATTCGCGCGTAAAGGCCCAAAGGTTGGGATAATCCACGATCCGTTTGCGGTTACATTTGAAATGCAAATGATAGACCGGATCGAACCGGATCAACGTGGTCCAAAGCCGCCAGTCAGCCTCGGTCAACCGATCCCCCATCAGGTAGCGGCCCTGCGACAGGCGGTCTTCGAGCCAGTCGAGCGTATCGAACAACGGGCGCACCGCAGCATCATAAGCCGCTTGCGTGGTCGCAAATCCAGCCTTGTAGACGCCGTTGTTGACGGTGTCATAAATCCGGTCGTTTACGGGTGCCATGGCATCGCGCAGATCGGCGGGCCAGTAATCGTCGGTATTGCCCGTGATCCCGTCAAAGGCGGAATTGAACATCCGAATAATCTCGGAACTTTCGTTGCTTACGATGGTTTCGCGCTGCTTGTCCCAAAGGATGGGCACGGTGACGCGTCCCGAAATATGCGGATCGGATTTGGTATAGATATCACGGGCAAAGGGCAGACCATAAAGCGTGTCGCCAGTCGCATCGTCGAAATCGGTTTCAAACGTCCAACCGCCCGACAGCATATACGGATGCACGGCCGAGACGGTGATGTGATCCTCCAGCCCTTTCAAGGCGCGAAAAATCAACGTGCGATGCGCCCAAGGGCAGGCATAAGACACATACAAATGATAGCGCCCGCTTTGCGCCTCAAAGCCGCCTTCACCACTTTCGCCAGCGCTGCCATCCGCTGTAATCCAATTGCGAAA
>JBLHNX010000118.1:0-7789 GCA_047622125.1 Paracoccaceae bacterium
TTCTACCTGCGGACTATTGGCGCTGGTGGTTGCTAAGCCACGCACCAGAATCGTCGGACGCAGAATTTACCTGGGAGACGTTCCAGACCGACGTGAACAAAGACTTGGCGGATGTGCTGGGCAATTTCGTGTCGCGTGTGACGAAATTCTGCCGCTCGAAGTTCAGCGAAAACGTACCCGTTGGCGGCACGTGGGGGGCGCCAGAAGAGCAGTTGATCGCCGATTTGTCGACCCGCCTGACAGCCTATCAGGGCCATATGGACGCCATGGAGGTGCGCAAATCAGCTGCCGAATTGCGCGCAATCTGGACGCTGGGCAATGAATACCTGCAAGGGGTAGCACCTTGGACCACGTTCAAGACAGACCCCGATCAGGCAGCGGCGCAAATCCGGCTCGCACTGAACCTGATCCCGTTCTATGCCGCGCTGTCTGCGCCGTTCATCCCCGATGCTGCAGCCGAATTACTCGAGGCGATGCGTGTGCCCGATACGGCTTGGCCCGACGACGTGCGCAGCGCATTGACGGCCCTGCCCGTTGGTCACGCCTTTAGTGTGCCCGAAGTCACATTCCGCAAAATCACGGATGACGAGCGTAGCGATTGGGCCGAACGGTTTGCAGGAACCCGCGACTAGCGGGCGGCAATAACAATCGTGTGGTGACTGCCCAACGCCTGACTTGCGTCACCGCAGGTCCGTGCCTAGTTTGGCAAGACTTTTAACGATTTCAGCCGGAGAGCTTTCTGGACCACCCGATGGGGGCACTCCATTGTGACAAATCCACTCAAGCCTAAACGGGCTAATTCCAGCCCGTAACCGTCAAATTGAGGTCTGATCCGTCGCCTTCAAGGTAAACAAATTGTCTAGGCAATACAGCTTGCCATATGTGTCCGACGCCTTGATAGAACGATTTATTCACGGAAGTGCGATACCCAAGAGAGAAAACCAGCCCTACAAAGCTCTGCCCTGTCCCGAATTGTCTAGAACGACTGGCAAGCAATTCCATATCCCGTGCAGACAGACCATGTTGGCGCAGAAGTGGTGCCAAGATGTTCAGGTCTGCCTGCGTGAATGGCTGCAGCCTCCCACCACTTAGCCAACCGCCGCGATTATACGCGCTACAGAGACCGATTAGATTTTCTGGCTGACGAGCCAAAGAAACTTCATTATCCGTCCAAATAGCTGGAGGTTTTGCGACATACATTCCTGATGTTGGTATTGAAGCCGGATCTACAGGCCCACAGGCAGCCAAGGCCAATACAGCCGCCACGACAAATTTCTTCAATTCCCAAACCCCGTTCCGCTTCGAAGCATGAGACAAGCGCTGTGGCCCCCTCAGGACGAACATGGCCCAGCTATGACATCCACCACCGCACCTAGGGGGATAACTGGGGGCACGCAAAAAACCAAATTTCCGAAATTTCTTTTTAAATAAAACAGTTAGTCGACTTAAATGGTGCCCGCGGCCGGACTCGAACCGGCACGGCCGTGAGGCCAAGAGATTTTAAGTCTCCAGTGTCTACCATTCCACCACGCGGGCACGCGGTGGCGCGACCATAGCCAAACTTGTGGCGGGGTAAAGTCAGATATCGCGCCCCAGTGGTCCGTGCGGCAATCTGAGTTGCAATAAACCACGAGTCGTGACCAAGGGCGGCGATGCACGGCGCTGCGGCCACGTCACCGCCGTTCAATCACCGTGCCAAAGCATTTGTCACCGGCACGACGCCCTCTTCCTTGACGGCCTGCATCGCCACATAGGTCGAGGTGCTGGCCACATGCGGCAGTGTCGAAATTTTCTCAGCTAGAACAAGACGGTAAGATGACATGCTCGATGTGCGCACCTTAAGCAGATAGTCGAACGATCCGGCAATCAGGTGGCACTGTTCGACCTCGGGAACGCGGGTGACGGCGGCATTGAACGCAGCCAGCGCGGTTTCGCGCGTATCGCTTAGCTTTACCTCGACGAACGCGACATGATCACGGCCCAAACGAATGGGATCAAACAACGCGCGGTAGCCTCGGATAACACCGCTATCTTCAAGCCGTTTTAGTCGGGCTTGGGTCGGGGATTTGGACAAACCGATCCGGCGCGCAAGTTCCGTTACACTTAGCCGCCCCTCAATCGCCATGACGTCCAAAATCTTGCGATCGAAGCTATCCATCTCGGAAAACCGTTCGGGCATCGCAATCTCCATTATTCGGTCCAATTGACCTGCCATGTTACGAATAGCAGGCAAATCGCCCCGCCACAAACGGATACGGTAGGCCATCATATATTGAGGTCTGCCATGCCCCGTGATTCCCAAAATGCCCTGCGCCGCGCTATTGACGCTGCGATCTATGCTGATGAAGCCCCTGTTCTTGCGCGCTTGCGCACCGAGGCAAACCTAAGCGACGCTGACCGGATCCGCATCGGCGCGACCGGGACCAAACTGGTGCAGGATATCCGCGACAGTTCTGATCCGGGGCTAATGGAAGTGTTCTTGGCTGAATATGGTCTTTCGACTGATGAAGGTATCGCGTTGATGTGTCTGGCCGAAGCCCTGCTGCGCGTGCCCGATGCCGATACCATCGACGCGCTGATCGACGATAAGATTGCGCCAAGTGATTGGGGCACCCACCTTGGGAAATCCGCGTCATCGCTGGTCAATGCCTCGACGTGGGCCTTGATGTTGACGGGGCGCGTGTTGGACGATGATCGTGGCATGGCCCAACCCCTGCGCCGCGCGATCAAGCGTTTGGGCGAGCCTGTCATTCGCACTGCAGTCGCCCGCGCGATGCGCGAAATGGGTCGGCAATTCGTGCTGGGCGAAGATATTTCAAAGGCGATGAAACGCGCCGCTGGCATGGAAGAATTGGGCTTTACCTATTCCTACGACATGCTGGGCGAAGCCGCGCGCACGGATGCCGACGCACGCGCTTATCACCTGTCGTATTCCCGCGCGATCAGCTCGATCGCGGCAGCCTGCACCAAGGGCAGTGTGGCCGAAAACCCCGGTATTTCCGTGAAACTTTCGGCCCTGCACCCGCGCTATGAAACCGCGCAAAAGGCCCGCGTCATGGACGAATTGGTGCCGCGCGTGCGCTCACTTGCGATGCTGGCCAAATCCGCCGGCCAAGGCTTTAACATCGACGCCGAGGAGGCCGACCGCCTGTCCCTTTCGTTGGATGTGATCGAGGCCGTTCTGTCAGACAAAGCCCTCAAGGGTTGGGACGGTTTCGGCGTGGTCGTGCAGGCCTTTGGTCAACGCGCAGGACATGTGATTGACTGGCTCAACGCCCTTGCGACGCGTCTGGACCGCAAGATCATGGTCCGGTTGGTGAAAGGCGCCTATTGGGACGCCGAGATCAAGCGCGCCCAAGTGGAGGGGATGACGGGTTTCCCGGTCTTCACCCACAAGGCCGCAACTGACATCAGCTATATCGCCAGTGCGCGCAAGCTGCTGGGTATGACCGATCGGATCTATCCGCAGTTTGCCACCCATAACGCCCATACGGTCGCCGCCGTGCTCGATATGGCCGATCAGATGGGGCAATCGCACGATGCGTTTGAATTCCAGCGCCTGCACGGAATGGGCGAAACACTGCACAAGATTGTGCTGAAAGAACGCGGCACGCGCTGCCGGATTTACGCCCCCGTTGGCGCGCACGAAGACCTGCTGGCCTATCTTGTACGGCGTTTGTTGGAGAACGGCGCGAATTCCAGCTTTGTGAACCAGATCGTCGACGAGGACGTGCCACCAAGCGTCGTTGCCGCCTGTCCATTTGATGCAGACATGCCGGATTTGAACCTACCACGCGGGCCGGAACTGTTTGCGCCTGAACGTGAAAATTCGCGCGGATGGGATCTCACGCATGAACCCACGTTGGCCGCGATAAACGCAGGCCGCGCCCCGTTCCTCAAACATAAGTGGGAAGGCGCGCCACTGCTGGCCAAAGGCAAGCCGGACGGTAAAGGCACAACACGCAAAGTCGTGAACCCGGCCAAGCCACGCGATACTGTCGGCAGCGTGGTTGAGGCCAGCGTCGGCGATATCGCGGCCGCGTTCAGCGCTGCAAAACCATGGGATGCACCAGTGGCCACCCGCGCCGCCGCCCTGCGCGCCGTGGCTGATGCCTACGAGGCCAACGCCGACGAAATCTTTGCCCTATTGGCGCGCGAAGCAGGCAAAATCCTGCTTGATGGCGTTGGCGAGGTCCGCGAAGCCGTCGATTTTCTGCGGTACTACGCCGCGCAGGCCGAAAGCGCTGGCGACACCGCCCCGCGTGGCATCTGGACCTGCATCAGCCCGTGGAATTTTCCATTGGCGATTTTCACGGGCCAGATCGCGGCGGCCCTCGCGACAGGCAACGCCGTGCTGGCCAAACCTGCGGAACAAACCGGTCTGATCGCCACCCGCGCCGTGCAGATGATGTATGCGGCGGGTGTGCCAAAATCCGCGTTGCAACTGCTGCCCGGTGGCGGGGCTGTTGGTGCGGCCCTGACAGGCGATGCGCGGGTCAATGGAGTTGCCTTTACCGGATCAACGGGCACCGCTCTGAAAATTCGCGCGAACATGGCCGATCACTGCGTGCCCGGCACGCCGCTGATCGCGGAAACCGGCGGGTTGAATGCAATGGTCGTTGATAGCACCGCCCTGCCCGAACACGCCGTGCGCGACATCTTGCAAAGCGCTTTTCAATCGGCGGGCCAGCGGTGTTCGGCGTTGCGCTGTTTGTACGTGCAAGAAGACATCGCCGATGGCCTGCTAAAAATGCTCAAGGGGGCAATGGATGAACTGGCGGCGGGCGATCCTTGGCAATTGGCCACTGATATCGGCCCGGTGATTGATGCGACCGCCTATCAGGGCATCGCCGATCACATCGCGCAGGCGCGCGCGGATGGGCGCATCTTGCATGAACTTGCCACGCCAAGCAGCGGCCATTTCATCGCCCCGACAGTGATCCGCGTGAACGGAATCAACGATATGACCCGCGAAATCTTTGGCCCCGTCCTGCATGTCGCGACCTATAAGGCGCGCGATCTGGACAGCGTCATCGCGGCGATCAACGCAACCGGATACGGGCTGACGTTTGGGCTGCACACCCGCATTGATGACCGCGTGCAGCAAGTTGTCGAACAGATCAACGCGGGCAATATCTATGTGAACCGCAACCAGATCGGCGCGGTCGTTGGCAGCCAGCCCTTTGGTGGTGAAGGACTTTCCGGCACAGGACCCAAGGCAGGCGGGCCGTTCTACCTTGTCCGTTTCCGCGGCGAAGATACACAAAGCGGCAGCGACTGGGACGGCCCTGATGATATGGCCGAGATCGCAAAGCGGCTTGCCGATGCCCCCGCAGGCACTGGCGCGCCGACCCGCGATTTGCCCGGCCCCACCGGCGAATCCAACCGCCTTTCAGCTTATCCGCGCGGGCCGGTTTTGTGCCTTGGGCCGGGGGCATTGGCCGTCAGCGCACAAGCGAAAGCCGTGCAAGCCGCAGGCGGCACCGCCGTCAAAGCCAAGGGCCGGATCAAGCCCGAGGCGCTTGCGACGCTTGCACCATTAGCAGCCGTGGTCTGGTGGGGTGACGCGGACACGGGGCGCGCTATCGAACAGGCGCTGGCCAAACGTGACGGGGCAATTTTGCCACTGATCACCAGCACACCGGACGCGGCCAATGTACTGCACGAACGCCAGACCTGCATCGACACGACCGCCGCCGGGGGTAATGCCGCCCTTCTGGCCGAGGTCGCGGGGATGTAGTGCAACGGGAGGGCGGCAACGCCTTCCCGCTTGACCCGGCGCGCGCGCTGCCCGACTGTCGCAGCATGTTTCCAATTCGCGATCATAACCCGTCACGGGCCACGCCCTATGTGACCTATTTCCTGATCATCGCTAATGTTGCTGTGTTTCTTTATGGGCTGACAGCACTTCAGACCAATATGGCCGAGCGGCAGTTCTTGTTTGACTATGCCATGATCCCCCTGCGGATCACCCAGGGCGATGGATACCTTGGCTTGGTCAGCCATATGTTTCTGCACGGTGGCTGGATGCATATAGCTGGCAACATGTTGTTTTTGTATGTCTTTGGCGACAACCTTGAGGAAGAGCTGGGCCACTTTGGCTTTGGATTGTTCTATCTGGGCTGTGGATGTGCTGCCGCCTATGCCCAATACGCGACCGACCCCGACAGCGTTATCCCTATGGTTGGTGCCTCGGGTGCGATCGCAGGCGTGATGGGCGGCTATCTGTTGCTGTTCCCAAGGGCCAAGGTCGACGTACTGGTCTTCTTGCTGGTGTTTATCCGGATCATTCCGATCCCGGCATTCATTGTGCTGGGGCTGTGGTTCGGGCTGCAAGTCCTGAACGGTATTGGCGCGGATCCAACTGGTGGCGGCGTTGCCTATTGGGCGCACGCGGGCGGGTTCGTTGCGGGCCTTTTGGCGACAGTTCCGGTTTGGTTGCGCCGCGGCGGGCCACAGTTCTGGAACCGCACCCATGGCCACCCGCCCCACCCCGAAACGAACTATACGCAGGTGCGCAGCCGTATTCCCCAGGTCCGCCGATGAGTGGCGCGATCCATGACACATCTTGCCACTGCGGTGCAGTGCGTTTGCGCGTGAAACTGGCGCAACCGCTTAATCAAACAAGCCGTTGTGACTGTTCGTTTTGCCGCCGTCGTCAGGCCGCGCAAATCACGGTCATGGTTGGCGATCTTGAGGTGCTCGCAGGGGAAGGCAACCTGACGCTTTATACGTTTGGCACCGGCACCGCACAGCATTTTTTCTGCAAGACGTGCGGGATCTATACGCATCATCAGCGCAGGTCGAACCCGCGCGAATATGGGGTGAATATCGGCACCATCGCAGGGGTGAACCCGCGCGATTATGACCCGATCCCTTGGACGGACGGCGTGAACCACCCGTCCGATCAGACTTAGGTCTTGGCCTAGGCTTTGGCGCTGCGGATGACCTTGGTAAACTGATCAAAAATCGGCTCGTTTGAACAAATTACGGCGTTATCATCCATGATGTTGCCACCTTTGCGCAGGGGTTCGACCATTCCGCCGGCTTCGCGCACGATGACCAGACCGGCGGCCATATCCCACGCAGCTTGACCACGTTCCCAGAAGCCATCAAAGCGGCCAGCGGCCACATAGGACAGATCAAGCGCTGTCGCGCCCCAGCTACGCACACCAGCGCAGACGGGCATGATCTGCGCCAGATCGCGCAGTGCTGCAGGCAGGCCGACACGGGCCGCACCGGGAATGCCCGTGGCAAACACGCAGTCGATCATCTTGCTGCGGGCCGAAACGCGCAGCCGGCTTTCGTTCATCCACGCGCCTTCGCCTTTTTCAGCGTAATACATCTCGTCTTTGGCGGGGTCATAAACCACGCCAGCAACGGTTTGACCTTTGTGTTCAAGAGCAATCGAGACCGCCCAATGAGGCGTGCCATGCAGGAAGTTTGTCGCGCCATTCAGCGGATCAACAATCCAGCGGCGGGTTGGATCTTCGCCATCAATCTCGGATCCGGCAGCGCCCAGATAGCCATAGGTCGGGCGCGCTTCGATCAGAGCCTCGCGGATGACAGATTCAGATTCGCGTTCAGCGCGGGTGACAAAATCGGCGGGGCCTTTCGCGGACATCTGAAGGTTCTCGACCTCGCCAAAATCCTTGAGCAAAGTGCGCCCGGCTTTGCGAGCGATCTTCATCATCACGTTTAGATTAGCTGAGCCTGCCATATCGGCCTCCTGATGTCGGTCAGAGCGGGCGTATAGGCCCTTGGGCGGCGGGCGGCAAGGGGCAGTCGC
>JBLHNX010000119.1:0-7711 GCA_047622125.1 Paracoccaceae bacterium
TTGGCCCGTCGCTGTTCAACGCGATGCTTGCAATCGCGATTGTGCTGCAACCTCATTACGTGCGCCTGACCCGCGCATCGGTGCTGGGCGAGTTGTCAAAAGACTATGTGACATCTGCCCGCGTCGCGGGCGCAGGCCTATTCCGACGCATGTTCATTACGGTTCTGCCAAACTGCCTCGCACCGATTATCGTGCAGGTCGCCCTATCCTTTTCGAACGCCATCCTCGATGTCGCCGCCCTTGGCTTTCTTGGAATGGGGGCACAGCCACCGACGCCCGAGTGGGGCACAATGCTGGCTGAGGCGCGCGAATTCATTCTGCGGGCTTGGTGGGTCGTGACCCTGCCAGGCATTGCGATCCTTGTTACCGTGTTGGCCATCAATCTGATGGGTGACGGACTGCGTGACGCCCTTGATCCCAAACTCAAGAGGAGCTGATATGTCATTACTTGAAATCAGAAACCTCAGTGTCGATTTCTCGACGTCTGGCGGGCAATTTCGGGCCGTTGATGGTGTCGATCTATCCGTGGACAAAGGCGACATTCTCGCAATCGTTGGCGAGAGCGGATCGGGCAAGTCAGTCTCAATGCTAGCGATGATGGGCCTTCTGCCATGGACTGCAACGATCACGGCTGATGTGATGGAATTCGATGGGAACGACCTGCGCGCGACATCTGCACGCAGTCGGCGCGGGCTGATCGGCAAAGACATCACCATGATCTTTCAAGAGCCGATGTCCTCGCTCAACCCGTGCTTTACCGTGGGCTTTCAGATCAAAGAAGCGTTGCGCCAGCATCTTAACCTTTCGTCACGAGAGCGCCACGCGCGCGCAATCGAACTGTTAGAGCAAGTCGGCATTCCCGACGCCGAGCAACGCCTGAAGGTATTCCCACACCAGCTGTCGGGCGGCATGAACCAGCGCGTGATGATTGCGATGGCGATCGCCTGCAAGCCTCGGCTGCTGATTGCTGACGAACCCACAACTGCATTGGATGTAACGATTCAAGCGCAGATCCTTGATTTGTTGGCCGGGCTACAGGCCGAAAGCGACATGGCGCTGATTCTGATCACACATGATATGGGCGTGGTCGCGGAAACCGCTGAACGTGTCAGCGTCCAATACGCGGGCCAGAAGGTCGAAGAACAGCCCGTGATTGGGTTGTTCAAGGAGCCGCACCATCCCTATACTTCGGCGCTGCTGGATGCGCTGCCTGAACGGGCAACCGGACGGCTTTTGCCGACGATACCCGGGGTTGTGCCGGGCCAATTTGACCGTCCCAAGGGCTGCCTTTTTGCACCCCGCTGCGCCTTTGCCGATGCAAAATGCCATAGCACGCCGCCTGCGCCTTGCAGTCCGGAACTGGGCCTTGCCCGTTGTCACTATCCATTGAATGCAAAAACCGTAGGTGTCGCATGACCCAAGCAATCGTCACAGCAAAAGGCCTGTCGCGGCACTATTACATCAAGGGCGCGATGTTTGGCCCAAAGCAGGTCGTCCGCGCGCTGTCAGAGGCATCATTTGAATTATACCCTGGCAAGACGCTCGCCGTGGTCGGAGAATCCGGTTGCGGAAAGTCGACGCTTGCGCGGTTAATCACGTTGATAGAAGAACCCACTGAAGGGTCGTTCACAATAAACGGAACCGAGGCGACCAAGGACAATTGGGCCAGCTTGCGCGAGTCGGTGCAGATCATCTTTCAAGACCCTTATGGCTCTCTCAATCCGCGCCACCGCGTCGGAGCAATCCTTGAGGAGCCACTCAAGATTAACCGCCCTAGCATGTCCAGCGCCGAAATCACCGCCAAGGCCCGCGAGATGCTAGAACTTGTCGGCCTGCGCGCCGAGCATTTCGATCGCTATCCGCACATGTTTTCCGGTGGGCAGCGCCAGCGTATCGCGGTCGCGCGTGCCTTGATGCTAGAGCCCAAAGTGCTTGTGCTTGACGAACCCGTCAGCGCGTTGGACCTGTCGATCCAATCGCAAATCCTTAATTTGTTGGTAGAATTACAAGACCGGCTTGGGCTGGCCTATCTTTTCATCAGCCATGATCTGTCCGTCGTGAAACACATGGCCGACGACATTATCGTTATGTATCTGGGCCGCCCTGTTGAATCCGGCACAATCGAGGAGGTTCTTGCGAACCCGCGCCATCCCTATACGCTTGCGTTGTTGTCGGCGACGCCGGTGGCGGACCCAACAGCGGAAAAGCACCGGATCAAGCTGGAAGGTGAACTTCCGTCGCCGCTGAATGTGCCGCCTGGATGTGCCTTTGCGCCGCGTTGCTGGAAAGTACAGGACCGTTGCCGCAGCGAGCGTCCGACACTTGATGGATCAAACCACCCCGCCGCCTGCTTCTTTCCCGAAGGGGGTTAATCTGGCGATAGCATATAACCTGCACCGCGCACGGTTTGCAGGTAACGGGGTTGTTTCGGGTCTGCCTCAAGTTTGCGGCGCAAACGGGTAATTTGCACATCCACCGCCCGTTCCTGGGCCTGCCCACCAGAGCGACCCAATTGTTCCACCAATGACGCGCGGCTAACCGCATCATTCGGACCGGCCGAGAAGATCCGCATAAGTTGGTTTTCGGTCGCGGTCAGGCGAACAAGATCTTCGCCCCGCCACAGCTCACCGCGCTCGATGTCGTAACGCAGCGGGCCAAGATGCATGACTTTGGGCACCTGCATAGCCGGTTCTGTCGCCGGCACGCGGCGCAAAATGGCATTAATCCGTAACAACAATTCCTTGGGTTCAAACGGCTTGGCAAGATAGTCATCCGCCCCCGCCTCAAGCCCGTTGATGCGATCCTCCGTTTCACCCTTAGCCGTCAGCAGCATGATTGGCGTGGTAATCGTCTCACGCAGGGATCGGCAAAGCGTCACACCATCTTCACCCGGCATCATGATGTCGAGAACGATCAAATCGAACTCCAGCCCGCCCAGAACACGGCGTGCATGGGCGGCATCACGCGCTGTACTCACAAGGAACCCTGACCGGATCAGGAACTTTTGCAGCAGCCCGCGAATGCGTTCATCGTCATCAACAATCAACAGATGTGGTTCATCCAAATTACTGTCCCCGATCCCTCATGGCGTCGAATTGACGCCGCATGTCTTCGTCCATCATCGCCTCAAGCACCTGCCGGAAACCGGCCACAGCAGCTGGGCCAGCGGCGCGGTAGGCAGCACGCATTCTGTCACGTTGCGCGTCAGACAGGCGTTGTTCTAGCGCAGAACCTTCGTCGGTCAGATGCAAATGTCGCTCGCGCTTGTCCTGCCGCCCGATCCTGCTTTCGACTAGACCCTCGGCGATCAGGGTGCGCAACACACGATTAAGAGATTGTTTTGTAACGCCCAAAATAGAGAGCAGATTATTGACAGTCGTCCCGGGGCTGCGATGGATGAAATGGATCGCGCGATGATGCGCACGACCATAGGCCATACCGGCCAAAATACGGTCGGGATCGGCGGTAAAGCCGCGATAGGCAAAGAACATCGCCTCGATCCCCTTGCGGACTTGTTCGTCCGTCAGAAACAAAAGTGTTTGCCCGCCCTCCGTTCGTCCGCCCTCTATCATCTGTGTGTTCCTTCATCTGTCCTTCGACAATACGTCAGCCTTGTTGACATTCCAAGAACCGACTGGTAGCGAATCTTTGAAAATGCGCAACTTTATGTCCGAAGTGGACCTAATTGCGCAACTATTGCAAACTTGAGGGAGGCCACCATGGCTGGTTCATACGACGATCGCGACGGCAAAATCTGGATGGACGGTCAATTGATTGAGTGGCGCGATGCCAATGTTCACATCCTGACGCACGCGATGCACTATGCATCAAGCGTGTTTGAGGGCGAGCGTTGCTACAACGGCAAGATATTCAAATCACGGCAGCATTCCGAACGCCTGATCAATTCTGGCAAGCTGATTGATTTCGACATTCCCTATACTGTGGACGAAATCGAAGCTGCCAAGCGGGCCGCGCTTGATGCCAATGGTTTGAAAGATGCTTATGTGCGCGCCCTTGCATGGCGCGGTGCAGGCGAAGATATGGGTGTCGCATCGGCGCGCAATCCGGTTCGTATGGCCGTGGCTGTCTGGGAATGGGGTAACTACTACGGCGACGCGAAGATGAAGGGTGCCAAGCTCGACATCGCAAAATGGAAGCGCCCCAGCCCTGAAACTGCGCCATCACAAGCCAAGGCTGCAGGTCTCTATATGATTGCCACCATGTCCAAGCACGCAGCCGAAGCCAAAGGCTGCAGCGATGCGATGATGTTCGACTATCGTGGCTACGTGGCTGAAGCGACCGGCGCGAATATCTTCTTCGTAAAGAACGGTGAAGTGCATACGCCAACGCCCGACGCCTTCCTCAACGGGCTAACCCGTCAGACAGTTATCGAAATGCTTAAGGAACGCGGCGTGACCGTGAACGAACGCCACATCATGCCCGAAGAGCTTGAGAGCTTTGAGCAATGCTGGCTAACAGGCACCGCCGCTGAAGTTACACCAGTCGGCCAGATTGGCGACTACAACTTTGAGGTCGGCGCCTTGACGCGCGAGATTTCGGAAAGCTACGAAAAGCTGGTGCGCGCCTAAGCGGTCCGACCTCGGGCGATCCGAAGATACTGACGCAAACGGCCCACGCTGATTGTGTGTGGCCGTTTTTGCAATGCAACAGATGCCGCATTTGGCCCTTGTTGCATTTCAAAACGCTGGTATTCGCGGGTGCGAATGGCACCGTTCCGCACGCGGGTTTGGTCAGTGATATGACGCTGCATGAATGGTCCTCCCAGACTATGACGCACTGTTTATATAGCATGCCTCGCCTGAAAATTCACCCCTGCTACTGAATGCCCTTGGCTTCGACCTTGCGGCGCGCGGTTTTCTGCGTGCCAAGCTGGCGTTCGCGGTAAACAATTATCACGCCCGCCATGATGATCAGCCCTGCGCCAAACAGCATCTGCGGCGTCGGGATTTCAAAGAACCAGACGTAGCCAATGATGATCGACCACAGCATCGACACGTAGGTGAACGGGGCCAATACCCCCGCCTCGGCAAAGCGATAGCTTGAGGTCAAAAGGATCTGCCCAATCCCCCCCACAACACCTGCCCCGACTAGTAATGCGGCCTCAGCCCATGTTGGCCAGACCCAGCCGAACGGCAGCGTCACCAGCGAAAGAACCGTCGCCGTAAGGGCGAAATAAAACACAATTGCCGCCGTGCTTTCCCGCCCCGCCATGGATTTCACGAAGACCTGTGCCAGCGCCGCCAAACAGGCCGAACCAAGCACAATCATCGCGCCGAATGCCTCGGCTGAATCGGACCCTGCGGACAGGCGTGGCCAAACGATAATCACCACGCCGACCAATCCCACCGTGACCGCAGAAATCCGTACCATCCGCAGTCTTTCACCCAGCAACAAGGCAGCAAGAATCAACATAACGACTGGCGTCACAAAACGGATCGCGGTCACTTCAGGCAAGGGAAGGTACTTCAGCCCCGCGAACCCAAGCCCCATAGCACAGGATCCCGCGATACCGCGCACGGCGTGCGATCGCAGACTATCGGTCCGGATTCCGGTCATCAAATCACCGCGCCATGCCAGCCAGATAGCGATCACCGGCAGGGTGAAAAAAGCACGAAAGAACATCGCCTCACCCGCCGGAACGCGGTCAGCCGCCTTGATAAAGGCCGACATCACAGTGAACACTGTTACGGCAAGAACCATCAACGTGATGCCCCACGCGGGGGCTTGATCGGGTGTATCGGCGCGCTCCATAGCCCAGCCATACGCCTGCAATGTGCAGCTTGCTAGGGGGTCAGACGCGCAATCGCCCAGCGCGCGGCGTCGGCCACTTCGGGGGCCGGATCATCGACGTGGGGGCGGGCAGCATCTACCAATGCCAAATCGCCAGAGTTGCCGATTGCATAAAGCACATTGCGCACAAAACGATCCCTTCCGATCCGTTTCACCGGACTGCCGGAAAACAGCGCGCGGAACGCTGCATCATCCAGCGCCACCAGTTCGGACAAACGCGGCGCGGTCAGGTCTTCGCGCGCATGGTATTTCACCTCGCGAGCTTCTTGCGCGAACTTGTTCCACGGACAAACCGCAAGACAATCATCGCAGCCATAAATGCGGTTGCCCATGAGCGCGCGCAGGTCTTCGTCAACGGGGCCATGATGTTCAATTGTCAGGTAAGAAATGCAGCGACGCGCATCCAGCTGGAACGGCGCGGGAAAGGCATTCGTTGGGCAGACATCAAGACAGGCCGTGCAATTCCCGCAATTCTCGCGACCAGCCTCGTCCGGCTCTAGTTCAAGCGTCGTGAATATCGCGCCAAGGAAAAACCAACTGCCCAGATCGCGCCCCAAAAGGTTGGTGTGCTTGCCCTGCCAACCAAGCCCAGCCGCGGCACCCAGTGGTTTTTCCATGACGGGGGCCGTATCGACGAAAACCTTAATCTGCGAATCCTGCGCTTGATCAATCAACCAGCGCCCAACCCGCTTGAGGCGCTTTTTCACGATGTCATGATAATCGCGGTTTTGCGCATAGACGGAAATCGCCGCGCGGTCCTTTTGATCAAGAACTGCCAGCGGATCATGCGTCGGCGTATAAGGTTCGGCAAGCATGATCACCGAACGCGCTTCGGGCCAAAGGGCGCTTGGATCAGCCCGCCACTTTGTGCGCTCGGCCATCCAAGCCATTTGACCGTGGCGACCCTCGTCCAAGTAAGTTTGCAAACGCGCGGGCAACTCGGGAACTGCATCGGGCCTGCAAATGCCCAGCTGCGCAAACCCTTCGTACAAGGCCTGCCTGCGCAACCGTTCCTTTAGATCGCCAGCCACCTAGAAATCGAGGTCAGAGTAATGTGCAGGTTGCGGAAAACCGGACACCTGATCCGCCAACAATGACCGGAAAGCAGGGCGTGATTTGATCTTGGCATACCAATCCTTCACGACCTCGGATCGGTTCCAGTCAACGTCGCTAATATAGTCCAGACAGGACAAATGTGCGGCGGCAGCAAAGTCAGCCAGCGACATCTCGTTACCTGCGAGCCAGCGGCGCTGATCCAACAACCACGCCATATAATCCAGATGGTATTTGATCGCTCTGGAACCTGCCTTGACGTTGGCACTATCGGGATAGCCCGTGCCCATTATCTTTCGCAGGACTCTTTCACCCATCAACTTTGATGTGACCTCGGCGTTGAACTTATCGTCAAACCACGCAACCAAACGGCGCACTTCGTAGCGCAATTCAGGGGCTTTGGGCAACAGCGGCGGGTCGGGATGAATTTCCTCAAGGTATTCGCAAATCGCCGTGCTATCGGCGAAAGTGCGGCCACCCATGCGTAGCACAGGCACCTTGCCCGCCGGATTGCGGCGTAGGAAGTCAGGGCTTTGTTCCCAATAGCGTTCTTCCACAAGCTCGACTTCGATACGCTTTTCCGCCAGCGACAGCCGTACTTTGCGCGAAAACGGTGAAAGTGGAAAATGATAGAGTTTGTGGGTCGCGCTATTCATCGGAACCTTGCCAATCGATACGCCATCTCAATGCCCGATTGTGCGGCAGTGATCAATCCCGCGTCACCGTTCAAAACAGTCCGCGCGACCATCCGCCAGAATTGTGGCGGCGCCATCAATGATGCCTGCTGCACGACTGCGAACATATTGCGAGGGTCGACTGGCCGAGCGCCCTTTGGGATCAGGAAGGA
>JBLHNX010000120.1:0-7708 GCA_047622125.1 Paracoccaceae bacterium
TGAACCTGACTGCTGATATCTTGGCGATCATCAGCAATCCCCGTTTGAGGCATCCGAAATGACCTGGTGGATGTGGATCATTGTGGCGCTTGTCGTCATGGGTGGAATTGCTTGGGCGATGCGCGCCATTGGTCAAATGGCGACAGGAAACACGCCCGCGTTCCGCGATATGCCGTTCGGGGTGGCTTATGGCTACGTCATCGGCGTGGCGTTTCTAGCGGTGGTCGTTTGGGCGTATTTACAAAGTATGAGCGCCGATACCGCGGTCGCCAACAAATTCTACTTTGTCGGGCGCGCCGTCGAAGGCGTCATCATGTTTTCTATCGCGGCCTATCTGTTCCGCATGCTGGGTCGCGCCGTTGGCACTTACTGGACACGCAAGATGTTTCGCTCGATGCCTCTGACGGCTGCGTTCGGAATTCTCGTCATGCTGATTTACGCTTTCGTCGCGATTTTCGCGGGGCTGCTTGCGCCATACGGTCAGGCTGAAATCTTGCCGCTCGCCAATATTGTGCCTGGCGGAAACCCGGCGTTGGGCGGCGATCCGAATCATATTATGGGCACCGACCAGATTGGTCGCGATATCCTGAGCCGCTTAATTTATGGCGCGCAGAACACCGTTGGTATTGCCTTTGTCACGACCTTGCTGGCGTTCTTTATCGGGTCGTCCCTTGGGTTCCTTGCGGCAACGCTGGGCGGCTGGCTTGATCAACTTCTGTCCCGTGCGGTGGATGTTTTGATGGCGATTCCGTCGCTTATCTTTGCATTGCTGTTGATGACAATCGCCAGTGTTTGGGCGCCGCAACTGGGTATTCCGCTGACCTACTTCATGGTTTTGATCATCGCCGTGATCGACAGCACGCGCGTGTTCCGATTGGCCCGTGCCGTCGGCGCGAACATCGTTGTTATGGACTACATCGAGGCTGCGAAACTGCGCGGCGAAGGGCTTGGTTATCTTGTGTTCAAGGAAATCCTGCCAAACGCCACGGCACCCCTGTTGGCCGAATTTGGCCTGCGTTTCTGCTTTGTTTTCCTGACGATCGCCGCACTGTCTTTCCTTGGTGTCGGCATTCAGCCACCGCTGGCTGACTGGGGCACGATGGTGCGCGATAGCGCGGCCTTCATTAATTACGCCGCCTTTGCGCCGACTGCTGCATTGCCGCCGCTGCTGGCCGCCGGTGCGATTGCCTTGCTGACCGTTGGTGTCAACTTTGTTGTCGACTGGATGCTGCAGAAAACATCGGGGCTGAAAGAATGACCGATAAACTGCTGAAAATTCGTGGCCTCAAGATCGAAGGGCGCTCTGATGAAACGTGGAATCCGATCATCAATGGTGTCGATCTTGACCTGAAAAAGGGCGAAGTTCTGGGCCTGATCGGCGAAAGCGGCGCGGGCAAGTCGACAATTGGGTTGGCTGCGATGGGGTTCACCCGTGATGGCGTGCGTATCTCTGAAGGCTCGGTTGAATTTGATGGGGTTGATCTCGTTACGGCCTCGGCCAAGGTCAAGCGTGGCCTGTTGGGCAAGCGGATCGCCTATGTCGCACAGTCGGCTGCCGCCAGCTTTAACCCCGCCCACCGCATAATTGACCAGCACACCGAAGCGCCGACGCAGCATCACGTTATGTCACGCGCCGAGAGCACTGCGGACGGGATTGAGCTATACCGCAAACTTCGCCTGCCCGACCCCGAAAACATCGGTTTTCGTTATCCCCATCAGGTGAGTGGCGGCCAACTGCAACGCGCGATGACAGCGATGGCAATGTCGTGTCGCCCCGATCTGATAATTTTTGATGAACCAACGACGGCGTTGGATGTGACGACCCAGATCGAGGTTTTGGCCGCGATCCGCGAGATCGTCGAAGAATATGACACCGCTGCGATTTATATTACGCACGATCTGGCGGTGGTTGCGCAGATGGCCGACACAATCAAAGTGCTCCTGCGCGGTGATGAAGTAGAAGAGGCCGACACCCGCACGATGCTGTCCGCCCCGACGCAAGATTACACCAAAAGCCTTTGGGCTGTCCGTAGCTTTGAGCGGCCGCGAAAACCTGCTGTCGTCAGCGGGGCTGTGCCTGTTGTTTCCGTGCGCAAGATCCAAGCATCTTATGGCAAGATCAAAGTCCTGCACGACGTCAGCTTTGATATTCACGCGGGACGCACAGTTGCCGTAGTTGGCGAGAGCGGATCGGGGAAATCCACCGTTGCGCGTTGTATCACGGGCCTTTTGCCGCCGAGCGTGGGCGAGATCGCTTTTGATGGCGATGTCCTGCCCGGCGATTATCGCAAGCGCTCAAAGGATCAGTTGCGTCAGGCTCAGATGATCTACCAGATGGCCGACACGGCCCTCAATCCGCGCAAGACGATTGGCCAGATTATCGGGCGGCCTGTGCAGTTTTATACCGGCCTTACGGGCAGTGACCGCCGTCGCCGAGTTGACGAATTGCTTGACCAGATCGAGCTTGAACCAAGCGAGTATTTCAACCGTCTTCCGTCGGAATTGTCGGGGGGTCAAAAGCAGCGTATCGGTATCGCGCGCGCACTGGCCGCTGAGCCGAAGTTCATTATTTGCGATGAAGTAACCAGCGCACTTGATCAGCTTGTCGCTGAAGGGATCTTGCGGCTATTGGCCGATCTTCAGGACAAGCTTGGCCTGTCGTATATGTTTATCACGCACGATCTTGCGACGGTGCGCGCGATTGCTGACGAAGTGGTTGTGATGAAAGAAGGACGCGTCGTTGAGCAGGGCGAAAAGACCGCTATGTTCAAACCGCCCCACCACGCCTACACTGACCTTTTGCTATCTTCTGTGCCTGAAATGGACCCAGATTGGCTTGATAATCTGCTCGCGGAACGCGGAGTTGATAACATCGGTGATGCTGCAGTTGATAAGATGTAAACGAATCGCTCTGCAAAGGGCGACGAAATGACCAAAATAGGGAGACTATAATGCAAAAAATTAACAGACGCGGACTTCTCAAAACCGGTGTCGCAGCCGGTGTATTGGCTGCCACAGGCCTGCCACTTCGTGCTCAGATGACACGCGGCGGCAAGCTGACCGCGGGTCTGTCCGGTGCTAATACCAGCGATAGCTGGGATGCGCGGACCCACTCGGATATCTTCATGATCGCATGCTGTCAGGGCGCAGTGTTTGACAGCCTGACCGAAGTTTCTGCCGACGGTAGCCTTGTTGGCGAATTGGCTGAGAGTTGGGAAGCCAGTGCGGACGCCAAGACATGGACATTCAATCTGCGTCAAGGTGTGACCTTTCACAACGGCAAGGCGTTTGGCGCGGATGACGTGATCGAATCCCTGCAGATGCACCTTGGCGAAGAGTCGAAATCTGCTGCAAAGCCGATCGTCGAAGCCATCTCTGAGATGAACAAAATCACTGATTATCAGGTGCAGTTCGTGCTTGCCTCTGGCAACGCCGACTTCCCATATCTGATGTCGGACTATCACATCATGATGTATCCAGCTGGCATGATCGAAGAGGCCATCGGCAGCGGTATCGGTACAGGCCTTTATCAGGTTCAGTCGTTTGATCCCGGTGTGCGCATGACTGCAACGCGTTTTGCAGACCACTACAAAGGCGATAGCGCCGGTTTCTTTGACGAGATCGAATATATCGCGATCAACGACAACACGGCTCGCATGAATGCGCTGATGACTGGTCAGGTTGATGCGGTCAACCGGGTCGACTTTAAGGTCGAAGCGCTGCTGAACGCGAACCCGAACGTTAGAATTCAGGAAGTGACCGGCAATCAGCACTATACCTTCCCGATGCTGACGGGTTCCGCACCGTTTAATGACGTGAATGTTCGCAAGGCGCTGAAGTATGGCGTGAACCGTCAGGAACTGGTGGACAAAATCCTACTTGGGCACGGTCAGGTTGGTAATGACACCCCGATTGGGCCTGCAAACCCCTACTATTTGGAAATGGAACAGCTGGAGTACGATCCGGATCAAGCAAAGTTCTATTTGCAGCAGGCTGGCCTTGATTCGCTTGATGTTGATCTGTCTGCGTCAAACGCAGCGTTCGAAGGTGCGGTCGATGCGGCCCAACTTTATCAGGCGTCTGCCGCTGGGTCTGGCATCAACATCAACGTCATTCAGGAACCAGCTGACGGCTACTGGTCCAACGTCTGGCTGAAAAAGCCTTGGTGTGCATCTTACTGGTCCGGTCGTGCGACCGAAGACTGGATGTTCTCGACTGCCTACGAGGTCGGTGCGCCTTGGAACGACAGCCAGTGGGATCACCCCCGCTTCCAAGAACTGCTGTTGTCTGCCCGTGCTGAACTGGATAGCGCAAAGCGCGCGGAGCAGTATGGTGAAATGCAGATGATCCTGCGTGACGAGGGCGGTGTTATCATTCCAATGTTCGCCAACTACGTTCAGGGTCTCGGCACGTCGATCCAGACACCTGAAACAGTGGGTAACCTCTGGCAGATGGATAACGGCCGTATGGCCGAGCGTTGGTCCAAGGCCTAGTACTAACCGACTGAGACAAACGAAAAGCCCCGCCGTTAGGCGGGGCTTTTTGTATTAGACAGCAGCACCAGGTTCGACGATCCGCCTTTTCACGGTGCGCATCATCACGAGATACATGAGCGCCACACCGCACAGGAATGATCCTGTTCCAACTGCCATTATAAGTCCGTAATCCATGGAATTCCTCCGTTTATGTTTGGTCCGCCCGTACAGTTAACGGGCGATTGCGGCGGTTTTTGGACCGAGTTGGCATTCCCCTTGCAGACTCAGGCGAACCGGCCTATATCCACTCTCAACAGCGGCGCGCTGGCTTCCACCCCCAGCGCCCACCGAAATTCCAACGGGCCGCGCGCCCGTTTTTTTGTGCTTAATGACCAGCCTATCGGAGAGAACTTGTCTGACTTGATCGCCAAAGCGGCTATTGACCGCCGTATCGCCGAAATCATAGCCCCCCCGATTGAGGATATGGGTTATGAGTTGGTGCGCGTGCGCCTTATGACGGGCAAGGAAAGCACGCTTCAGATCATGGCGCAGAAACCTGATGGCACGATTGAAGTTGACGATTGTTCAGAAATTAGCACCGCCGTAAGCGCCGTGCTGGACGTTGAAGACCCGATCGTCGAGGCGTATACGCTTGAAGTCAGCAGCCCCGGTATCGACCGCCCGCTGACCCGGTTAAAGGATTTTGACCAGTGGGAAGGCTTTGAAGCCAAGCTCGAAACCGACGAACTGATCGGCGGACGTCGCCGCTTTAAGGGCCAGCTTTCCGGTACCGAGGGCGACGAAGTTCTGATCGCAATCGTAGAACATGGTGAAGCCATAACAATCGGTCTGAAATTCGATTGGCTGACCGAAGCTAAACTTGTGCTGACGGATGAGCTGATCCGTGATGTATTGAAGGGCCGCAAAGATGCGGGCCAAATTGACGAAAAACAATTCGATGAAGTCCAGACCATCGTAGATGGAACTGACGAGGAGAACGACTGATGGCTATTACTTCTGCTAACCAGCTTGAGCTTTTGCAAACCGCTGATGCGGTCGCACGCGAAAAGATGATCGACCCGAATTTGGTCGTCGAAGCGATGGAAGAATCTCTCGCCCGTGCCGCGAAATCCCGCTACGGCGCAGAAATGGACATCCGTGTTCATATCGACCGCAAGACTGGCAAGGCGACGTTCACCCGCGTGCGCACGGTTGTCGACGAGGAAGAGCTTGAGAACTATCAGGCAGAATTCACAGTGGCCCAAGCCAAAGAATACATGGACAGCCCCGAGGTTGGACAGGAATTCATTGAAGAAGTACCGCCCGTTGAAATGGGTCGTATTGCGGCCCAATCCGCCAAGCAGGTTATCTTGCAAAGGGTCCGTGAAGCCGAGCGTGATCGTCAATACGAAGAATTCAAAGACAAGGCTGGCACGATCATCAACGCGCTGGTCAAGCGCGAGGAATACGGCAACGTCATCGTTGACGTGGGTTCCGGTGAAGCAATTCTGCGCCGCAACGAAAAGATTGGTCGCGAGGCGTACCGCCCCAATGATCGTATTCGTTGCTACATCAAAGAAGTGCGCCGCGAACAACGCGGCCCGCAGATCTTCCTGAGCCGCACCGACCCGCAGTTCATGGCTGAATTGTTCAAGATGGAAGTTCCCGAAATCTACGAAAACATCATCGAGATCAAAGCCGTGGCCCGTGACCCCGGTTCGCGCGCAAAAATTGCCGTAATTTCCTATGACAGCAGCATCGACCCTGTCGGTGCCTGTGTGGGTATGCGTGGTAGCCGCGTGCAGGCGGTTGTGAATGAATTGCAGGGCGAAAAGATCGACATCATTCCTTGGAATGAAGATATGCCGACCTTCCTTGTGAACGCGTTGCAGCCGGCAGAAGTGTCAAAAGTTGTTCTGGACGAAGAAGCTGGCAAAATCGAAGTTGTCGTTCCCGAAGAGCAGTTGTCACTGGCGATTGGTCGTCGTGGTCAAAACGTGCGTCTGGCATCCCAGCTCACCGGTCTCGATATCGACATCATGACCGAGGAAGAAGAATCCAAGCGCCGTCAGGCTGAATTTGAAATTCGCACAAAGCTGTTCATGGACAAGCTGGACTTGGACGAATTCTTTGCGCAACTGCTGGTGTCCGAAGGGTTTACCAACCTCGAAGAAGTCGCCTATGTCGAAGTTGGCGAACTGCTGGTGATCGACGGTGTTGATGCGGATACGGCGAACGAATTGCAGGCCCGTGCACGCGATGTTTTGGAAGCCGCAAACAAAGCCGCCCTTGATCACGCCCGCGAGTTGGGTGTCGAGGACAGCCTTGTTGCATTCGAAGGCCTGACGCCACAAATGCTTGAGGCGCTTGGCGAGGACGGCGTGAAAACGCTTGAAGATTTCGCGACCTGCGCTGACTGGGAGCTGGCCGGTGGCTGGACGACAGAAAAGGGCGAACGCGTCAAAGACGACGGCGTGCTTGAAAAATTCGAAGTCTCGCTTGAAGAAGCACAGGTCATGGTCATGACCGCCCGCGTTATGCTGGGTTGGGTTGATCCTGACGATCTGGTTGCTGACTCGGGCGACGACGCAGAAGAACTGGAGGCGGAGGCCTGATCGTAGGCCTTCGAGGGCGCGAAATGGCACGAGGTGGTCAATCCAAAAACCGCGATGAAGCGGAACGCAAGTGCATCGTCACGGGCGAAGTCCAGCCAAAATCTGGGCTGATCCGGTTTGTCGTCGGCCCAGACGATATGGTGTTTGCCGATGTATTCGACAAACTTCCGGGCCGTGGGATGTGGGTGACTGCTGAACGTGCCGTGCTTGAAAAGGCGGCAAAGGGGCAGTTTTCCCGGTCCGCAAAACAGCCGGTGAACGTGCCCGAAAACCTTGTAGACGAGGTTGAGCGGCAACAAGTGCGCCGCGTTGTTGACCTGATCGCCATGGCACGAAAAGCCGGATACGCGGTCTGCGGATTCGAAAAAGTTAAAAGCTGGCTGGCAGGTGGCGCGCGAGTGCGTGTCTTGATGCAAGCCAGCGATGGGTCCGAGCGCGGCAAAGCCAAGCTGTGGACCCCAGAAGGTGCCCGATTCTTTGGTTGCTTGACTGCGCAGGAATTGGGTTTGGCATTTGGGCGTCAAAGTGTGATACATGGCGCGCTCGCGACTGGTGGACTCGGCAACCGTGTTGTAGAGGAAGCCACAAAGCTAAGAGGCTTACGCGAGATTGACGGCG
>JBLHNX010000121.1:0-7682 GCA_047622125.1 Paracoccaceae bacterium
TCGATGTATCAGAACCACCGCATTCGCCTGCGTATTCAGGTGCGCGAAGAGGATCTGGTGCCCAGCATCATCGACGTGCATCCAAGCGCCAACTGGTTTGAACGCGAAGTGTTCGACATGTTCGGCATCCTTTTTTCCGGCCACCCCGATCTGCGCCGTTTGCTGACAGACTACGGGTTTCGCGGCCATCCGCTCCGCAAGGATTTCCCGACAACGGGTTATACCGAAGTGCGCTATGACGAGGCGCAAAAGCGCGTTGTGTACGAACCGGTGTCGCTGGTGCAGGAGTACCGCCAGTTCGATTTCATGTCTCCCTGGGAAGGTGCCGAATACATCCTTCCAGGTGATGAGAAGACGAAAGAGGGTGCGAAATGATGGACGGCGATATCCGTGTGAATACCTATGATGACGGCTCTACTGACGCCCAGACGGGCGAGCAGAAGATCCGCAATTTCAACATCAACTTTGGTCCGCAGCACCCTGCAGCACACGGCGTTTTGCGTCTAGTGCTTGAACTGGACGGCGAGATTGTTGAACGCTGCGATCCTCACATCGGCTTGCTGCACCGTGGCACTGAAAAGCTGATGGAAAGCCGCACCTATTTGCAAAACCTGCCGTATTTCGACCGCCTTGATTATGTGGCGCCGATGAATCAGGAACATGTCTGGTGTCTGGCAATTGAAAAGCTGACAGGCACGGTTGTGCCGCGTCGTGCCAGCCTGATCCGCGTGCTTTATTGCGAAATTGGCCGCGTGCTGAATCACTTGTTGAACGTCACGACCCAAGCGATGGACGTGGGCGCGCTGACGCCGCCTGTCTGGGGCTTTGAGGAACGCGAACAGCTGATGGTGTTTTACGAACGCGCATGTGGCGCACGTTTGCACGCAGCCTATTTCCGCCCCGGTGGTGTGCACCAAGACCTACCCGAAGGTCTGCTCGAAGATATCGAAGCTTGGGCCGATCAGTTCATGACCAACTTTATGGTCAACCTTGACGGGTTGCTGACGGAAAACCGGATTTTCAAACAGCGAAACGTCGATATCGGCATCATCACCGAGCAAGACATTCTGGACTGGGGTTATAGCGGCGTCATGGTGCGCGGCTCGGGCCTTGCATGGGATTTGCGCCGCGCGCAGCCCTATGAATGTTATGACGAATTTGATTTCCAGATCCCCGTGGGCAAGAACGGCGATTGTTATGATCGTTACCTCGTGCGTATGGAAGAAATGCGCCAATCCGTGTCGATCATCCGTCAGGCCTGCGCCAAGCTGAAGGTCGAAAAGGGTGACGTGATGGCGCGTGGCAAGTTGACCCCGCCAAGCCGTGGCGAAATGAAGACCAGCATGGAAGCGCTAATCCATCACTTCAAGCTTTATACCGAAGGGTTCCACGTCCCCGCGGGCGAAATTTACGCCGCCGTTGAAGCCCCCAAGGGCGAATTCGGCGTTTATCTGGTGGCCGATGGCACCAACAAACCCTATCGCGCCAAGCTGCGCGCGCCGGGTTTTCTGCACCTGCAATCCATGGATCACGTCGCCGGTGGGCATCAGCTTGCCGATGTGGCTGCCATTATCGGTACCATGGATATCGTTTTTGGAGAGGTCGACCGATGATTGATATGAAAAAAGTAATTGCTGCTGCGGCACTTGTGTTGGCTGGCCAACCCGCCTTGGCGCAAGACTCGGATAATGCCACGCGTCTTTTGGCGGCTATTGAAGACGCAGGTTGCATTATAAATGATGAAAACGATGAAGCTATCCTAATTGCCGCCGGTCTGACTGACGACGAAGCGGCCCAAGCTGTGATGGTCCTGAGAACGGACGGTCGTGCTGTGCCGCATGAAGACGTTGTTAACGTGACAAATGACGCTCTTCGCGTGATATATGGAGAGTGCGAATAAATGCTACGTCGCCTTTACCACGACCAACCGGCCAGTTTTGCTTTCACCCCTGCGAACCAAGCATGGGCCGAAGGGCAAATTGCGAAATACCCTGAAGGACGTCAGGCCAGCGCGATTATTCCGCTGCTGTGGCGTGCCCAAGAGCAAGAAGGCTGGTTGACCCGCGCCGCAATCGAGCATGTGTCGACGATGCTGGATTTGGCGTTCATTCGCGGACTTGAGGTCGCGTCGTTCTATTTCATGTTCCAGTTGCAGCCGGTTGGCTCCATCGCCCACATCCAGATTTGTGGCACGTTGTCGTGTATGATTTGCGGGGCCGAAGATTTGGTCGCGGTCTGTCGCGACAAGATCGCTGACAAGGCGCATGCGCTGTCGGATGATGGCAAGTTCAGCTGGGAAGAAGTCGAATGTCTGGGGTCTTGCGCCAACGCGCCAATGGCCCAGATTGGCAAGGATTATTACGAAGATCTGACCGCCGTACGCCTGTCGGAAATCATCGAAGAACTGGCCGCTGGCAAGGTGCCGACACCCGGACCGCAAAACGGTCGCTTTGCTGCCGAACCTCTCAAGGGTCTGACATCGCTGAAAGAAAACGACAGTGGCAAGTATCAGTATAACGCTTCTGTGCAGTTGGCGGTGGATATTGGCGACACCGTAAAACGCATCGACGGGACCGAAGTACCGCTCCTGACACCGTGGATTTCCAAAGCGGGCAAGGCTGCGCCCGCCAAGAAGGCACCGGCGAAAAAGGCAGCGAGTGCACCTGCTGCCAAACCCAGCCCAGCCAAGCCCGACGTTGCCGCCGCAACCGAGAAGAAGCCGCGCACGATGGATGCGCCGCGCAAATCTGGCGCGGATGATCTTAAGCGGATCAGTGGTGTCGGCCCCAAGCTTGAGGGCGTGTTGAATGATATGGGTTTTTGGCACTTTGACCAGATTTCCAAGTGGGGTGCGGGAGAAATTTCTTGGGTTGATTCCCGCCTGAAATTCAAAGGCCGGATTGAGCGTGATGACTGGGTTGATCAGGCGACGAAACTGGCTGCTGAAACCTAACCTAAACCGCGACATGGCGACTTTTGTGGCCCGATTGATACGCTATTTTGTACCTGCAGGCAGTTTTACTACCGAACCCTGTGTTTTTGCGCTAAGCAAGGTGGATATGACTGCACACAATCGCTGCAGCATGGTTGGCAATAGATAAGGGATGTGACGTGATGGCTTCGACATCGACAAATAATAGCTGCAAGACATGGTGCTGGGTAATCGGCGTTATTCTGGGCCTTGTGGCCTTTTTCTGGGCGCGATCGGCAATGCACGGCTTTTTCTGGCCGCTGGTCGTTGGCATCATCGTTGCCGTTGTGCTGGCATGGTTGCTGGTTAGGTTCTTTTGCACCGCCGAAGCGGCAAGCGCGGTTGGCGGTTCTGGTTCGGGCGGCGCGGTGAAACCGGCGTCTGCCTCTGGTGCGACATCGACCACAACAACCAAAGCTGCTGCTGCGCCACCTGCACCGATCGCAAGTTCGGGCGCACCGGCACCAATTGCACCGGAAACTCCTTCGGCCCCGGCGGCGAAACCCAAAGCTGCGGCAAAACCCAAAGCTGCGGCTAAGCCCAAGGCAGCCGCAAAGCCAAAGGCTGCTGCCAAACCCAAGGCCGCTGCGAAACCTGCTGCTGCAAAATCAGCGCCCGCAGCCAAAGCGGTTGCCGCTGACGGCAAGCCTGAAACCCTGACCAAGGCGCGTGCCGGTGGCGCGGATGACCTTAAGATGCTCAAGGGCGTTGGCCCCGGTATTGAAAAGACCCTGAACGAGTTGGGCTTTTATCACTTTGATCAGGTTGCAGGCTGGCGCAAGCAAGAGATTGAGTGGGTCGATTCCCGTCTTAAGTTCAAGGGCCGGATCGTACGTGACGATTGGGTCAAGCAAGCCAAGACTTTGGCCAAAGGTGGCAAGACTGAATTTGCTGAAAAAGTGAAAAAAGGTGACGTTTACAAATAGTAAGCGCGCGAATCTGCCCCGTTCGGCACCAGCCGGGCGGGGCGCAAGACCAAGGACTGCCCCCCAGTGACCACCCCCCCAAACCCCGACCTTGCCAAGCAGGCCCGCTCCGCCGGTCTGGTCATTGCCTGTTCGGGAATTCTGGCAGTTCTGGCGCCTTGGCTGACGACGGCTCTGGGGCTGGCCCCGCGATACGAGATATTGTTTTATCTGTTCTCGCTTGCGGGGTTCATTTGGTCACTGGTTGTCACGTATAATATCTGGCAAAAGAACCACAAATAGGCGCAACGCGCACATGACCGCACAAGGACCCGCAAGATGCTCAAAGATCAGGATCGCATTTTTACCAATCTTTACGGCATGCACGACCGCACCCTGAAAGGGGCGCAGGCGCGCGGGCACTGGGACGGCACGGCCAAAATCATTCAAAACGGGCGCGGCTGGATCATTGATCAGATGAAAGCATCCGGGTTGCGCGGGCGCGGCGGCGCAGGTTTCCCGACAGGTCTGAAATGGTCGTTCATGCCCAAAGAAAGCGACGGCCGCCCATCCTATCTGGTGGTCAACGCTGACGAATCAGAACCGGGCACCTGCAAAGACCGCGAGATCATGCGCCACGATCCGCATACATTGGTCGAAGGCTGCCTGATCGCGTCCTTCGCGATGAATGCCAACGCTTGCTACATCTACATTCGCGGCGAATACATCCGCGAGAAAGAAGCGCTTCAGGCAGCGATCGACGAAGCATATGCAGCCGGTCTGGTTGGCAAAAACGCGGCCAAATCGGGCTGGGATTTCGACATCTATCTGCACCACGGGGCAGGGGCGTATATCTGCGGTGAAGAAACTGCGCTGCTCGAATCCCTTGAAGGCAAAAAGGGCATGCCGCGCATGAAGCCGCCGTTCCCTGCGGGTGCTGGTCTTTATGGCTGCCCGACCACTGTGAACAATGTCGAATCAATTGCTGTTGTGCCGACGATCCTGCGCCGTGGTCCTGAATGGTTTGCTGGCATGGGTCGCCCCAACAATGCGGGCACCAAGCTGTTTGCGATCTCGGGTCATGTGAACAACCCCTGCGTCGTCGAAGAAGAGATGAGCATTTCGTTCGAAGAACTGATTGAAAAGCACTGTGGTGGGATTCGTGGCGGTTGGGATAACCTCAAGGCTGTGATCCCTGGTGGGTCATCGGTTCCTTGTGTGCGCGGCGAAGACATGCGCGACGCGGTCATGGACTTTGATGCGTTAAAGGAAAAAGGGTCGTCTCTTGGCACCGCTGCGGTGATCGTCATGGACCAGTCCACCGATATGATCAAAGCGATCTGGCGTCTGTCCAAATTCTACAAGCACGAATCCTGTGGCCAGTGCACCCCATGTCGTGAAGGCACGGGCTGGATGATGCGCGTGATGGAACGTCTGGTGCGCGGTGACGCAGAACCAGAAGAAATCGATATGCTGTTTGATGTGACGAAACAGGTCGAGGGCCACACGATTTGTGCGCTTGGCGATGCGGCGGCTTGGCCGATCCAAGGCCTGATTAAGAATTTCCGCGGGGAAATTGAAGATCGCATCAAGCACAAGCGTGGCACAATCGCCGCTGAATGATGAATCTCCAATTTAGCAAGATGCAATACGGCCTGTTCGTTGGGGGCGTGTTGCTGATGGTTGTGCTGCTTTGGCCCGCCCGCACGCCGATCCCCGAAGGTATGACCCGCGAGACCGCGCTGGCAGAGGCCAGCGCCTGCATCGCTGCGGCTGATACTGCGATGATTTACTATGACAATTGTACGGTGCTGCAAGATATTGACCCGGATCGCGTCGCCGACGCCCAGCCAAAGTGCGGGGCCGAGTTTGAATTGTTGCGCGCATTTTCAAGTGATCGTGACGCCGGCGAAATTGACCGCGAGGCCGCATTGACGGGCGCGTTGCGTGACGTGCGAACCACGCGCGCGGCTTTGCAGGCGCAAGTCAGCCAGATCCAACAATCAACCCAGACCGAGGCCGCAGCCGGTGACGTTTGGTGTGCGATGTACGATGCCGCGTTAACCGGTTCCTCTGATCTGGACGAGGTCCTGCGCTTGATAGCGGCGCGGCTGCTAGAACAGTAGCGCGCGAACAGGTTTGAACGGTCGCACCTTAGGTTGGCAAGACGGCGACACGTTATATCTTTGGGGTGACGAGGTCGTGATGCGGGCCACCGGCACCCGCGAATGGCAGTTTATCGGCATGTGCTGATCGTTGATGCCAAGTTAAGGAAATCAAATGACGGAAACACCAGCCAAGATGCAACTTGCCGAACTCAACGTCGGGCGCTTGCTTGCCCCCACAGATGACCCGCGCGTTGCGGAATTCATGGCGAATCTGGATCGTATCAACGGCCTTGGCAAACGCATGCCGGGCTTTGTGTGGATGATGGAAGGGGCGGGCGAACCCGGAACGGGCAATACCTCGGCGCTGATTGATGGTGACGCGCAATATGTCCCGAACCTGACCGTCTGGGAGTCCGTTGAAACGCTAGAGAAATTCGTCTGGGGCACGATCCACAAACAGTTCTTTGCGCGCCGGTCCGAATGGTTCGAGATACTGGGCGGGATGCAGTTTGTCATGTGGTGGGTGCCGGAGGGTCACCGCCCGACACTGGACGAAGCCCTGTCCCGCCTTGAAATGCGGCGCGCGCAGGGGGACACGGCCAAGGCCTTTGGCTGGGATTGGCTGAAAGAAGCGCAGATGTACAAGACCCATCGCGACCCGACATAGGCGGAAAACCAACGATTATGGGGCTGTTGTCTAGCTGATATTGAATAGCAGCCCCGCATAACCGATGTGAGTTAGGACAGCGCCGGGCTTTGGTGCAGACATGGAGTTTTGGTGATGAACGTCCTTTTTCCGCTGGCCCTTGGGGTCAGCCTGACTGCAAGTGTTGCTTTGGCAAATCCGCCGCTGCGCGAAGTGACCCATGTGCGCGAGGGTCTTATCACCGCAGGCATGGCGATCGAACTTGATGACAACTGTGACGATGTGTCGGTGCGTCTGCTGCGTGGGTTGATGTTTCTGTCTGGGCTGAAACGCCATGCCAGCGGGCTGGGCTACTCTGATAGTGCGATTGACGCCTATGTCGATGATGACGTCGAAAAGGCCCGTTTGGAGGCGATTGCGCGGGCGCGACTTGTGGAGTTGGGCACAGTTACCGGCCAATCGGAAAGCTATTGCACGGTGGCGCGTGCACAGATTGCGCAGGGTACGCCCGCGGGGCGGCTGTTGCGCTAGACCCAGCTGTGATTTTCCTGACATTTTAGACCGCTTCCCGCTAGCATTGGCGGGCGCGGCGCGTTAGAACGCCTGCAACTGCGGTTTGTGGGCGTTTTTTGCATAGCCCAGAACCGGATAACCGGAATACGGGGACAGGCGCTATGTCCGATCTACGCAAGATCATTATTGACGAAAAAGAAGTCGAAGTTGACGGGGCGATGACCCTGATACAGGCCTGCGAAGAAGCGGGCGTCGAAATCCCGCGTTTTTGCTACCATGAACGCCTTTCGATTGCCGGCAACTGCCGCATGTGTCTGGTCGAAGTCGTTGGTGGCCCGCCCAAGCCCGCAGCGTCTTGTGCGATGCAGGTCAAAGACTTGCGCCCCGGTCCCGAAGGCCAGCTCCCCGTTGTGAAAACCAACAGCCCGATGGTCAAAAAGGCCCGCGAAGGCGTGATGGAATTCCTGCTGATCAATCACCCGCTTGATTGCCCGATTTGCGATCAGGGTGGCGAATGCGACTTGCAGGATCAGGCGATG
>JBLHNX010000122.1:0-7671 GCA_047622125.1 Paracoccaceae bacterium
CGACGATCAACAGGGTGAATTGCAAGGCGCGCTAACCTCGATCAATGCGATCGCGACGATCATTGCACCGCTGCTGATGACACAAACGTTCTGGTATTTCACATCCGATGGCGACAGCTCTTTTCCGGGCGCGCCGTTCCTGTTGTCCGCCGTCCTTGTGGCAATCTGCATCGCGATTTTTCATGCTGACCGCACCAACTCGCAGGCCAAGACGTAAAGTGACCTGCGTTTGTCGAATTCGCGCTTGCAGGCAAAGGGCTGGCGTCACACTCTGAACGTAACATTTTTTCAGGGAGGGGCGCATGGCCCAGATCAAAGCCGCAGTCTGCCACACCTTTGGCGCGCAACTATCTATCGAAACCGTTGACCTGCGCGCGCCCATCGCGGGCGAAGTCGAAGTAACGCTGGATGCCGTGGCCATTTGCCATTCCGACATTTCTTATGCGCAAGGCGCCTGGGGCGGGTCACTGCCCGCAGTTTATGGGCACGAAGCGGCAGGGCGGATCACAGCACTTGGTGCGGGCACGCTGGGGCTGACGATCGGCGACCCTGTTGTCGTTACCTTGATCCGCGCCTGCGGCACGTGCCCGTCCTGCAGCGCTGGCACGCCAGTAATTTGCGAAACCGGATATGACGGCGATCATGGCCCGCTGACCATGCCGGACGGATCGAAATTGCATCAGGCAATGGCCTGCGGGGCCTTCGCCGAAAAAGTCGTCGTCGATCAGTCCCAAGTCGTGACGATACCCGAATCCATATCGATGGAGGCCGCGTCCTTGCTGGCCTGCGGTGTGATCACGGGTGTTGGCGCGGTGGTGAACGCCGCGAAATTGCGCGCAGGGCAGGACGTTGTCGTGATCGGTGCGGGCGGTGTTGGATTGAACGCAATCCAAGGCGCGCGCATTGCCGGTGCCCGCCGGATCGTTGCCGTGGATATGTCCGAAGAGAAATTGCAGATGGCGCGCGGCTTTGGTGCGACGGATGGTGTGCTGGCGACTGGCGATACCCCGTGGCGCGATGCCAAGGACGCGATGGGGCGCGGCGCAGATGCTGTTCTGGTGACCGTGGGTGCAGCAGGGGCATACGATGTGGCCCCGAAATACCTTGCCCGCGGCGGCAAGGTGATCATGGTCGGAATGCCCGCGACGGGCGCGACATCAACCTATGAGGCCGGAAATTTCGCGGCCGTTGGGCAATCCATGATTGGATCAAAGATGGGCGATACAGTGATCAAACGCGACATCCCTTGGATGGTGGACCTGTATCAACAGGGCCGTTTGAAACTGGACGAGCTGATTTCCGGCCGCTGGTCGCTGGATCAGATCAACGAAGCCATTGCCGATACCAAAACCGGCCGGGCGGGCCGCAACGTGATCGTGTTTAACCGCAAGTAACCGGAGGCTGATATGTGGCGCGAAGTTGAGCTGAGCGAAAACGGCACGGTGCTACGCTTGCATGGCGGTGCGCCTGACGCGCGGTTTCACTCGGTCTGGCTGCGCGATAATGCGCTTGATCCAGCCACACGCGACGCTGGAAACGGGCAACGGTTGATCACGCTGGCGGATATCCCTGCGGACCTGTCGATCTCTGCGGCGCGGATTGGCGAAGGGCAGTTGCATGTCACCTTCGGCCCCGATGGGAAGGCCAGCGCATGGCCGCTGCGTTGGCTGCACGACCACGTCTACGATCGCGCCGATCAGCCCGAAACCGGCCACCTGCCCGCCCATGCGACCGCGTGGGACAGCGCCCTTAACACGGCGATCCCGACGGGCGATCTGGGGCAATTGCAGACGGATGAAACCGCGCGACGCGACTGGCTGGCCGCGATCCGTCGCTATGGGTTTGCCAAGGTCACAGGCATGCCCCCCCGCGAGGGCGGCTTATTCGATATCGTCGATCTTTTCGGCTATGTGCGCGAAACAAACTACGGTCGCCTGTTCGAGGTCCGCACCGAAGTGAACCCCGTCAATCTGGCCTACACTGGACTGGGGCTTCAGGCGCATACCGACAACCCCTACCGCGATCCAGTACCAACCTTGCAGGTGCTGGCATGCCTCGAAAACTCGGCGAAGGGCGGGGAAAACATGGTCGTTGACGGCTTTGCCGCAGCCCTGCGATTGCGCGACGAAAACCCGCGCGGGTTTGCCCTGCTAGCGGGCTATCCAATGCGATTTTCCTATAGCGGCAGTGCCGGAGTGGCCTTGCAATCGCGCCGCCCGATCATTGATCTGTCCCCTGACGGGCAATTGCAGGGCATCCGCTTCAACGCACGGTCTGCAGCGCCCTGCATTGATGTGCCATTTGCCGATATGGCCGATTGGTATACCGCTTATCGCCGCCTCTCGGACATCATTGATGACACCGCGATGGAGGTGCAGTTCAAGCTATCCCCCGGCGAAGCGTTCATTGTCGACAACACCCGCGTGCTGCACGCGCGCAAGGGCTATTCCGGCGCCGGCAATCGCTGGCTTCAGGGCTGTTACGCTGACAAAGACGGGTTGCTATCGACCCTCGCCAGTCTTGAGGCGAGCCATGTCTGAGTTGACACGCGACACCATCGTCGCATTCCTAGGAGATATCTTTGAGCGTCGTAGCGACGAGGAATATCTCGGCGAACCCGTCACCATGGCGCAGCACATGCTGCAAGGTGCGACATTCGCTGAACAACAGCGGTTGAGCGAAGAAATCATCGTCGCTGCCCTGCTGCATGACATTGGGCATTTCACATCTGAATTCGGCACATACAGCCCCGGCGATACCCAAGATCGCCACCACGAAGACGCGGGTGCCGAGGTGCTGGGCGCGTTTTTTCCGACCCTTGTCACCGATTGCGTGCGCTACCACGTGGCCGCGAAGCGCTATCTTTGTGCCACCCGGCCCAGCTACTTTGACCGCTTATCTGCGGCATCTGTCCACACGCTCGACCTGCAAGGCGGACTGATGTCAGCGGATGAAGTCGCAGCATTTGAAACCAACCCGAATTTGGCCGAAATCATCCAGGTGCGCTACTTGGACGAGGCGGGCAAAGTCGCTGATATGATCACGCCCGACTACGCCCATTTCGCGCCCATGGTACAGCGGGTCGTTGATCGCCATCTGGAAAGCACCGCATGAAACTGCAAGACCTCGATATCATCGTCACAGCCCCCCCCGCACCCGGCTGGGGTGGGCGTTATTGGATTATTCCCAAAATCACGACCGACACGGGCGTTGTGGGATATGGCGAGTGTTATGCTTCGTCTGTTGGGCCTGCGGCGATGAAGGCCGTGATCACCGACGTGTTCGAACGCCATATGCTGGGCGAGAACCCCGAAAACATCGAGTTGATGTTCCGCCGCGCTTATTCTGCCGGATTTACCCAGCGCCCTGACCTTACTGTCATGGGTGCGTTTTCAGGACTCGAGATCGCCTGTTGGGATATCCTTGGCAAAGACCGTGACCGCCCCGTGCATGCCCTGATCGGCGGGCGGATGAACGAGCGCGTGCGCGCCTATACCTATCTTTATCCGCAACCGCAGCACCCACTGCCTGACTTTTGGGCAAGTGCTGATATGGCGGCCGAAAGCGCGCTGGCGATGGTCGAAAAGGGCTACACTGCGGTCAAATTCGACCCCGCTGGCCCCTATACAATGCGCGGCGGACATATGCCTGCGATGAGCGATATCGAAACATCCGTGGCGTTCTGCAAGGCGATCCGCGAGGCCGTTGGCGACCGCGCCGATCTGTTGTTCGGCACGCATGGGCAGTTCAGCACAGCGGGCGCGATCCGGCTGGGTCAAGCGATCGAACCCTATTCACCGCTTTGGTATGAAGAACCCATTCCGCCGGACAATGTCGCCGAGATGGCCAAGGTCGCATCGGCGGTACGTATCCCCGTCGCCACGGGTGAACGCCTCACGACAAAGGCGGAATTTGCACCTGTGTTGCGCGCCGGGGCGGCGACGATCCTGCAACCTGCCTTGGGCAGGTCGGGCGGGATTTGGGAGACCAAAAAAATCGCAGCACTGGCCGAGGCGTATAACGCACAGGTCGCTCCGCATCTTTACGCCGGACCCGTGGAATGGGCTGCCAACGTGCATTTTGCCGCCTCGATCCCGAACATTCTGATGGCGGAATCCATCGAAACGCCGTTTCACCACGATCTGATCAAAGGCGCGATCACTGTCGAGGACGGCTATATCACGCCGCCCGCCGCGCCGGGCCTGGGGTTCGATTTCGACGAAGATCTGGCCCGCGCGCATCCCTACACCGACGATGGGTTGCATCTGCAAATGCAGGAAGATCCGATCAACTATGTTGGTGGAAATGTGTTTGCGGGCGGTGCGCCGGTCAAGGTCTAGGGTTTTTCAATCACGCGCTTGCGGGCTACGTTGAACAAAGTTCACAAGGAACCCCAACGGCTGGCAAAGTTGAAGAGCACTGCTCTGCGCGCGCGCAATTTGGCGCAGGATGTCGGTTGCGCGGTCGGCGCGATCTATAACGTCTTTGGCGATCTGACCGGTCTGGTGCTGGCCGTGAACGCGCGCACCTTTGAAAGTCCGGGCGTGGCCGTGTCAAATGCACTGTCGGACGCCCCGTCCGTCGCGGTCGAACAGCTGGTGATCATGTCGCAGGCCTATCATCACTTTGCAGCCGAGCATCACAACCTGTGGCCGGCGATGTTTGATGTGGACGGCCCGCTGGCAAAACCGCGCCTGATTGGTATCTGCGCGAAATGGGTCGGTTGATGGCCTATGTCGCCGCACCATTGCCTGTGATTTTCTCGCATTTGGGCGAACAGGATTTGGAATTGATGACCCGCGCGTTGTTTTCGTCCGTGCATGGTATCGTTCTTTTAGCGTTCGACGAAGCGGCATCGCGCGCCCCTACTGCAGAAATAGACCGTATGATGTCACTTGTTTTACGGCAGTTGACTGCTTCGGCTCCCAACCCCTAAACGCCGTTCATTCCGGAAAACACACAACACACAAGGGTTGAAAAGGGGCGGGCATTTTCGGTCTAACCACTTTTCAAACGCGCATCCTTGCGCCAGTCTTACAAAATGATGAATCCCTTGACCCTCTTGCGCCGTTTCGCAGCCAATATCGTCGGTCATGCCATCGCAATGTTTGCGCGGTTTGTGACAGCCGTGCGCGCCGAATGGCGGGGCATCGAACCAGTGCCGCTTCAGCGTGTGTATTACGCCAACCACGTCAGCAACGGCGATATGCCGATGATTTGGTCCTGCCTGCCGCCTGCAATGCGCCGCACGGTGCGCCCTGTCGCTGCCGCAGACTATTGGCTGAAAAACAAGCTGCGCGCATTTATCGGCCCCGAGGTGTTTAACTGCGTGTTGGTCGATCGCCGCCCCGAGGCCCGCGCCGCCGGAGAAGACCCGATGGCGGCGATCCTTCAAGCCCTTGAGGAAGGTTCAAGCCTGATCATATTTCCCGAAGGCAACCGCAATATGACAGACGATCCGCTGCTGCCATTCAAGGCCGGGCTTTATAACATCGGCAAGGCCTTCCCGCAGGTTGATCTGGTCCCCACATGGATCGCCAACGTCAACGAAATCATGCCCAAGGGAGAGGTGATCCCCCTGCCCCTGATATGCACAGTGACGTTTGGCGCGCCGGTGCATGTGGACGAGGGCGAAGCCAAAGATGCCTTTCTGACGCGCGCCTCGGACGCACTTGTCGGTCTTGCCCCCGAGGTGCGCAGATGACGAATACAACATCCGACATCCTGCTTCTGTTTCTGGGCGTCGGTGGCATCCTTATGGCGCTGACACTGTTCGGTGAAATCTTGCGTGCCAAAGTGGCGCCGGACGGCACAAACCCAGTTGTCGAGACATTCATGACCCGCGTGCATTCGTGGTGGGCAATGGTGATCTTACTGTCGCTCGCCTTGCTATCTGGGCCGATCGGGATTGTTGTCTTGTTCGCCTTCGTATCCTTTGCGGCCTTGCGCGAATTACTAACCATGACCAGCAAATCACAGGCTGACCATATGTCGCTGGCGGTGGCGTTTTATATTGTCATGCCGGTGCAATATCTGCTGGTTTGGCTTGGCTGGTCCGGGCTGTTTTCCGTGTTCATCCCGGTTTACGCCTTCTTGTTGCTACCCATCGTTTCGGCGCTGCGCGGAGATGCGAACCGGTTCCTTGTGCGCGTGGCCGAAACCCAATGGGGGCTGATGATCGCGGTGTTTTGCGCCAGCCATGTACCAGCCCTGATGACCGCTAAGATCGAAGGCTATCCGCCTGAACGCGCATTGTTGCTGATCGCGTTTCTGGTGCTGGTCGTGCAATTCGGTGATCTGCTGGATTTCTTTTTCGGGCGCCGAATTGGCCGCACCAAAATCGCCAAGGGAATTTCACCAAAGACCTACGAAGGCATGATTTGCGGTGTTGGGTCGGCCATGCTGATCGGCGCGCTTCTGGCTTGGATCACCCCGTTTGGCGTCCTTGGCGCAATGGCGATGGCGGGGGTTGCGTCGCTCGTGGGAATGTTCGGTAATATCGTCTTCGCAGCGATCAAAAAGGACCGGGGCATCAAGGATTGGTCACACCTTATTCCCGGACAAGGCGGCGTGGCAGATCAACTTGATAGCGTGGTTTTTGCAGCGCCGATTTTCTATCATTTGACCCATTATATCTGGGGCACCTAGGCGTCGCTCGGCATATAAAATGGTGATCCCGGAAGGACTCGAACCTTCAACATCCTCATTAGAAGTGAGGTGCTCTATCCAGTTGAGCTACGGGACCATTTTGCGCGTCTTGCAGTGACCTTAGTGGGTCCATACACCGCGACGGTTGGTGGCGAAGTTTTCGCCATACCCGCCTGCGCGGATATTCAGTTTGCGGGATTTTGGCTCTTGCACGGTTGCTTCGATCCCGTTTTCGGCAGCGTATTCGATCGCAGCGTCTTTGGTTTCGAACGACATGTGGACTTGGGTTTGTGTATCGCTGGACGATGTCCACCCCATCAACGGATCGACGCCGCGCGCCGTAGTTGGCGCAAATTCCAGAACCCAGTTGTGAGTTTTCGCGATGCCAGACGACATCGCGGTTTTTGCTGGCTTGTAGATTCGTGCGCGCATTTTGCTCTCCACTGGTGTTAGCCCCTTATCTCGAAATCATCGCGTCAAGGCAAGACGCATGAAAGCTGCAACACCCAGATGTCAGCATCAATGTTGCGCGGGGTTGAACAAGAACAAAAAGGGATCAATTATAGAGGGCCGCCAACAGGAAAATTCCGATGCCATTTGCCCATTCCGATGAAACCTTGCCGATACTGTCCAACCCCGCGCCCGAAGTGCGGAATCGCGAAAAGCTGGAAGGCGGACGCGCGTTTGTGCTGCAAACCGAATTCGAACCGGCGGGCGACCAGCCCACCGCAATTGCCGAGCTCACGGCGGCGCTGGACGATGGTGAACGCAATCAAGTGCTGTTGGGCGCGACGGGCACGGGCAAGACGTTTACCATGGCTAAGGTAATCGAGGCGACCCAGCGCCCCGCGATTATTCTTGCCCCGAACAAGACGCTGGCCGCGCAGCTTTATGGCGAATTCAAGGGGTTCTTCCCCGACAATGCCGTCGAATATTTCGTCAGTTTCTATGACTACTATCAGCCCGAGGCTTACGTGGCGCGCTCTGACACTTACATCGAGAAAGAAAGCCAGATCAACGAGC
>JBLHNX010000123.1:0-7669 GCA_047622125.1 Paracoccaceae bacterium
CCCTGCTTCAATTCGGGCGACAGTGGTTGCCTTGATGCGGGTCGGGTCTTGAAAATAGCGCGACAAAGTGGGGCGCGACACACCAATCGCAACCGAAAGTTCTTCCATGGTGTTGATGCGTGGCTTGCTCACAATTGCATTCCTTCTATTCCGCTCCCCACTACCATAGCGGCAGTATTTCACACGTCGAGAATTTTTTACGCGCGGGAAAATTTTGACAGCGAATTTTACATGAACGCCCTCTCTTGCGGCACGTTCTGCGCCGGCCCGCCGCGTCACGCGGCGCGATTCGCGTGTTTCTGGGCCACCGCGTTTATCGTTCGTAAGCACTTGGGTGCTAAGCGATGGTAGTGTGGCCCTATCGAGCTGAGAATTTTATGCCCTGTCCTGCGACCCTTGACGGGACAAAAATAGCGATCCGCCTTCGGCACAATGCGCGCGTGGTTTTTGCGGCATGCGCCTTCCTCCTTCTTTCGGCCTGTGCCCGCGACAGTGAAAGGGCGATCCGGTCATACCTTGATCAGTGGTTCTATTTGGGGCCGACCTACTATTTTGAATCCCACATGCGATGCACCGGAGCAATGATATCCGTCACCGTTAACCAACCCCGCCCCGATCTTACGCTCGAACACAGTTTGGAAGCAGCGGTTGCGGCGCTGCGCTCTCGCGGTGTCGTCGCCATCCAGATGAATGGCGCGAGTCCCGCCGAGATGACCGATGCGTTGCTTTTGGTGGCAACGGGCAGTTTGGGACGGCAGGCGCTGGCTGCTGCTGCACTCGCGGGACCGTGTTTCAATAGCATTGAAATTCGCCAATTCTTTCACGTGGCGCTAACCCGACCTGATGCCATGCTTGCGTTCGATACCGACAGCGGCGGGCTTATGGTACATGATCCCTACCGGAACCGGCTATTCTACGCGGCCAGTGATATTTGGTAGGGTCCGCGCTATGCTGGCAGACCTTGGTCGTCGCGATACCACGATATAAAAAACGCTTCAGCAACATCTAGGTTCCCAAGCGCCGCTGGGCATAACCCCTCTGCGATCTCGCCAACTTTGTCAGCCGCGATCCCAAGCACAAATGCGCGGGGCGTGGTTTGAAACAAGAGCTGCGACAGCGCGATTGCAGCTTCGGGTGTGACGCTGTGGCTGCCCATGTTTGCTGGGGCAATTTCTGTCAGCTCTGTGAAAACGAATGGCACGTCGGAGCCAATAATGGCATCGACAAAGATGACAAGATCATGCTGCGAGATCATCAACGCATGATCGGCCATCAATTGATAATCAATTTCAACTGAAAGCCCCGGCAGCGCCTTGTCTGCAATACGTTGCGCAAATGCCGGTCCAAGACCATCGTCACCGCGTCCGGGGTTGCCATAGCCGATTAACAACGCACGCGGCAAACTCATGCGGATTGCGTAGCCGTATCAAGCAACCCGCCATTGGCATCAAATAGCTCGACCTGAAGCGGCATCTGACCCAGAGCATGTGTCGCGCACGACAGGCATGGATCGTAAGCGCGGATCGCAACTTCGATATGGTTCAGCATGCCTTCGGTGATTTTTTCCTGTCCTGACAGATGTTTGACGGCGACATCCTTGACGGCACGGTTCATGCCCTCGTTGTTGTGCGTGGTCGATACGATCAGATTACAAAACGTGACCTGATCGTTTTCATCGACCTTATAGTGATGGATCAGGTTGCCGCGTGGTGCCTCGATGACACCGACACCTTCGTGACGCCGTTCACCTTTGGCCACAAGATCACTGCCCTGAAGATCATCGTCATGCAGCAATTCGCGGATTTTCTCGACGCAGTGCACAACTTCGATCATGCGCGCCCAATGGGTGGTCAGAGTGGTTTGGTTCGGGCGCCCACCGGTTTGATCACGCAGTTCACCGTGTGCCTGATTGGCGAGTGGCGTGTCGATGAACGCGGCTGTGTTCATTCGTGAAAGCGGGCCGACGCGATACCATCCAACATCCGGCCCCAATGCCTGAATGAACGGGAATTTCATATAGGACCAACTGCGCACGTCTTCGGTCAGAACGGTGTGGTAGTCGTTGTAGTCCAGCCCTTCGATAAGCGGCGCGCCTTCGGCGTCGATGGCGCGCATGACCCCATGATAAAGATCCAGCGCGCCGTCGTCCTGACGCACCAGCGACATGTGGCTGGATGGAAACGCGCCAAAGTTCTGCACCAGTTCGGCGTGGTCCAGCGTGTAGTCGCGCGCCAGTTTCAGAGCGTCTTGCGCCCAGATCAGCATCTCGTCGATTTGTGCCAATAGGTGATCGCGCGTCGCGATGGGTAGATTGTGATTTATGCCGCCGGGAATGGCGCCGGTTCCGTGGATTTTCTTGCCCGCCGTCGCCTCGATGATCTCTTGGCCAAACTTGCGCATCATCACTGCGCGACGACCCAATTCAGGGTTTTCCTTTAAGACCTCGAAAATGTTTCGTTTCGCCGCGGGGGCACCAAAGCCAAACAACAGGTCCGGCGCAGACAGGTGAAAGAAATGCAGCACATGGCTTTGCATGACCTGACCATAATGCATCAGTCGCCGCATCTTTTCTGCCGTGGGCGGCAAGACATCAACGCCGACGATTTGATCCATCGCCTTGGCCGCTGCCAGATGGTGACTGACCGGGCAAATTCCGCAAAGCCGCTGCACAATGACCGGAACTTCCCACAACAGGCGACCCTGAATGAACCGTTCAAACCCGCGAAATTCAACGATATGCAGACGCGCCTCGTCAACGTTGTTGTCGCGGTCCAAGTGGATGGTGACTTTGCCGTGCCCCTCTACGCGAGTCACCGGAGAGATTTCGATCAAGCGTGGCTCGGTCATTGTGTCGCCCTTTCCATCATCAATCGAACCGGATGGTTTCGCGGTCAAACCCACGAAACTTGCCCGCCAGAAGTTTACTGAGCATCGTGTAAATCACGTCACCGCTCGGGGCGCAGCCCGGAATTTGATAATCAATTTCGACCACATCGGAACAGCCATAGACCTTGTCCAAGATAAGCGGCAACGCCGGATCATTGGGCACGTTGTGGGTTATGTTACGCAAGTAGGGCCCAGTGATATATGCCTCTTCGAGACAGTCACGCAGCGGGTCGTCAGAATGCATGATTGCATTGCGCATCGCTGGCAGACCGCCCATGATCGCGCATTGGCCCATCGCAATCAGGACATCACAGTTACGCCGGAAATCCTGCAGGACATGCACGTTTTCCTCGTTGCAACAGCCTCCCTCGATGATGCCGATATCGCAACGCTGGGTGAACCGTTTGATGTCAGTGAGCGGCGAGCGGTCTACATCGACCAGTTTCAACAATTCGATCAGGCGTTCGTCCATATCAAGGATCGCCATGTGACAGCCAAAGCACCCCGCAAGCGAGGCAGTCGCGATACGTGCCTTTCTTGGTTCGCTCATTTGCGCTTGCCCTCGATCTCTTGTCCGATCAGCCCGTCGTCGAATTCGCGCTCGCCGATAGGTATTGAGAACCCTTCACCTTTGCGAATGATGCAACCCACGGGGCACACGTCGGCCGATATGGCATCATCGGTCACGCTGGCATCGGTATGGGCCAGATCAACACCATTGACCGCGACACGTCGGTCGATACCGCGCCCGACATAACCGAAGATGCCCTTGCCATCGACATCTTGAGAGGCGCGAATACAGCGTCCGCAACTGATGCAACGGTTCGTATCCAGCGCTATGTCAGGGTGCGAGGCATCCAGCGCACGGCAGGGTTCGAGATAGGGGAATTTCGTCGGTTCGGTCATATCCAAGCGATAGGCCATAGCTTGTAGTTCGCAATTACCGCTCGCCTCGCAGATCGGACAAAGGTGGTTACCTTCGTGGAACAGCATCTCGACCAGATTGCGGCGCATCGCATTTATGTGCTCACTTTCGTTTTCGACGATCAGATCGGGCGTAGCCGGTTGCGTGCAGGCCGCGACGCTACGCCCTGCCGCCTTGACGGTGCAAACCCGACAACCACCTTGATGGCGCAGGCCCTCATGATCGCAAAATCGCGGGATATAGATTCCTGCTTGGTCTGCGGCTTCCATGATCGTCTGGCCCGACTTTGCCCGCACAGGCAACCCGTCGATGGTGATGGTAAAATCCGTTCCGCTCATTTGCCGAAATCCTTATCGTAGATATACGATCGTCGTTTAGCGATGCTGCGGGCTTCGCTAATGGCGGACTGGATGTCGAAGGTTGCCTTCATCCCGTCCTCGCTTTTCTTGCTGACCGCCGAATAGACCAATGGAAAGTTTTGCAGCGTCGACAGAATTGGGTTGGGCGAGGTCATGCCAAGCCCGCAGCGGCTGGTTTCGATAATCGTGGCTGACAGATCGCGCAGGTAGTCAATGTCGGAACTGTCCGCATGGCCCTTGCGGAATTTCTGGATCGCTTTTTGCAGAAAGACATTGCCGACACGACACGGCGTGCAATAGCCACAGCTTTCGTGAACAAAGAACGACATGTAGTATTCGACGATCTCAAGGATGTTACGCGCGCCGGAAAAGACGATGATTGCACCGCCCGTCGCCAGATCATCAAAGGTCAGCTTTCGCGCAAAGCTGTCGCGTCCGATCATCGTTCCACTTGGTCCGCCGATCAGCACGGCAGCCGCATCCTCGCCACTGACCATCTGCAACAACTCGGCCACGCTTAGCCCGTAGGGCAGTTCGTAGACGCCCGGGTTCAGGCAATCGCCAGACACGGAAAACAGCTTGGTGCCGTGGCTTCCCGCCGTGCCGATGGCATGAAACCATTTGTCGCCACGATCCAGAATTCGCGCAGCGTGACAAAAGGTTTCGACGTTATTCACAACAGTCGGATTGCCCAGATAGCCGCGATTAACCGGAAACGGTGGGCGGGTCTTTGGCTCCCCGGGGAGGCCCTCGCAGGAACTGATCAGCGCGCCTTCTTCTCCGCAGATATAGGCGCCCGCCCCCATCTGCACACGGATGTCGAAATCAAAGCCCGCCTCGCCCATGATGTCTTTGCCCAGCACACCACGCGCGCGCCGCTCTGCCAACACAGCTTCGAGGTGATCGAGAAGATAGACATATTCGCCGCGTAAATAGATCAGACCTTCGCTGGCCCCGACAGCGCGGGCTGCGATTGTCATGCCCTCAACCAGCAAATCGGCGCGCTCCGTCAACAAGACGCGATCCTTGAACGTTCCCGGTTCGCCTTCGTCCGCATTGCAGAACACAAAACGGCACGGATCGGCCTCGGCCGCTGCAAATCGCCATTTCATGCCGGTCGTGAATCCCGCGCCGCCACAACCGCGCAGCCCGCTTGCCTCAACGGCAGCGACGATCTGTTCGGGACGCAGGGCCATGGCCTTTTTCAGACCGGCATCTGGCGCCATCGGCCCTAACAACACTTCGCCTGCGTGTTTGATGTTATTGTCCACCGCCGCCACCGCGCGGTCATACGGGGAAAGGGCGTCAAATTGCGGGCTAATCAGGTCTGACAGGCGCGCATCGGCCAATAGGGCCTGCGCAACGCTGCGCGCTTTGTCCTTGGTCAGGCGGGTCACCACAATATCATTGATCATCGCCGCCGGCGCCTGATCACACATGCCGATGCACGGCGTGAATTCCAGCGAAAACCTGCCATCAGCCGATGTTGTTCCGACCTTGATGCCCAACAGATCTTCAAAGACCTTCACCACATCATCCAGCCCCGCGTAGCGGTCAACAATGTCGTCACACAACCGGATCGTGATCGCGCCTTTTGGCTCAAGCGATAGGAACGAATAGAAGCTGGCGACCCCTTCAACGGCGATGCGGGTCAGTCCGGTTGCCTTCGCGATGTCCTCCATCGCTGCGGGGGAAATCACGCGAAAACGCTCCTGCACCCTGCGCAGGATATCCAGCATCCGGTGTTTATCATTTTCAAAGTGGTCGCAAATTCCAGCGATCGCCACGGCGTCGTGGGCGATCTCAGGCGCTGCGACACCGTTTCCGTGGTAATTCGTTTCTGCCATAGCTAAGTTATGCCGTGCGAATTGCACTCAAGCAAGAAGTCCCGATCCAATGACCGTTTAGGCACCGACGCCGAGACTTAAGGTGGACCATTCGGGGCGAGCCGACTAAGACGGCCTTGTCTTTACTGTGGGAAAAGAGGACCGCTGCATGGCTTTGGCTTGGAAATGCCGTTGGGGGAAAAGCGCAATCATTGCAATGTCGTTGCTGTCGCTAACCGGATGTGCCCCGTCCGAAGGATATGGCGTGCTGGTAGACGCTATCCCATCAGCACAGGGCGGGCTTTGGCGCACGAGCGAAGCCACACTTTTTATTGCTGTGGAAGGGCCATCACAACCAGACGCGCAATTCATCATTCCCGATCTCGATGCGCTGCGCTCCGAAATCCAGCTTGAAGCGATCTCGCACGAACCGATCACCGTCGCGGTTCGCTGCGAGGGGCCCGCGATGATCCGATACGCGGATGCCACCTCCGAGCCATTGATGCCCGACGTTCCAATTCAGGTCACACTGCCGCCACGCGGGGACGGCGATGCGATGCTTGAGTGGCAACCACAAAGTGGAAACTGCCGCGTCGATTGGGGTGACAGCCACAGCGTGACGCTGCGCCCCGAAAGCATTGCCCGCCCCCATCTTTCGCAAATGTCACGTGGCGCGCTCGATTGTCGGATGGATCCAAATCAACGCCTCGATCCGCTGCAACGGGTCTTTCTTGACGACGGTGCGATGCTTCAGACCTGCCCGGTTGCCCCGGGGCGCGTTCGGCTTTTGGGTGATCCAATTGATGCGCTGAATGCGCGGATCGAAGCGCTGACTGGTACTACTGTTCCGCGTGACGTTTTGAACGAAGGCAACCCTGATCTTCCACTCGATTTTTCAAATGCGCCCGAACTTGACCTGATCCAGCTTTCCTACCTGCATATACGGTCCGATTTTGTCGGATACCTGACCGCGCGCATGCTGGTTTATCACGCCATGCGCGGCACACAGGTGCGCATACTTGTCACAAGCCTGCTTATGCTCGAGGATGATCGCATCTTCTATGACTCGCTATCTTCGCGTTATCCCAACATCCAGATCCAGTATTACCGCTGGGACAATAGCGGGGTTTCAGGACTCGACGACGTCATAAATAAATTTCACCGCGTGCAGCATACCCGGGCCTTCCTTGCCCTTTCGCGCCAGCCCGGACAGTCGCGATATATATTCGGTGGTCGCAACCTGCATGATGGTTTCTTCTTTCCCAACCCATTTGATCTGGGGGAATGGCCATACCTTCACACCTATGATGCGAGCAGCTTCCAAGACTTTGGCTTCTATTCCGTCTACGAAGACCTTGAATTGGAATTGCGCGATGATCAGGCCGTGCATAACCTGGCCGCGCACCATATCGCCCTATGGAACCGCGATGTTGAAACACAGCATGTCGGGCCTTTCCGCACTGGCAGCAGCGATCAAGTTCGCGGCATGCGTCACTATCTGTCGCTGCCCTGGGCAGACGGGCGCGACCAGATTCGCTGGTTCGCGGATGCGATTGATGCGGCCACACAAGAAGTGATCATCGTTACCCCCTATCTAAACCCGCCCGAACAAATCCAAGATGCTTTGCTAAGGGCGCGCGCGCGTGGCGTCAGTGTCTTGATGGTGGTCCGCC
>JBLHNX010000124.1:0-7540 GCA_047622125.1 Paracoccaceae bacterium
GGCGCATCACTTCGAATGTCTCGCGGTTTTTCAGCATGCCGTCTTGGTGGATGCCGCTTTCGTGGGCAAAGGCGTTCTTGCCGACGATGGCCTTGTTGAACTGCACCGCAAAGCCGGACACGGCAGCAACGCGACGCGAAATGTTCATGATCTTAGTGGTATCAATGCGGGTATCCCACGGCATGATGTCGTGGCGCACGCGCAAAGCCATGACGACTTCTTCCAATGCGGTATTGCCCGCACGTTCGCCCAATCCATTGATTGTGCATTCAATTTGGCGCGCGCCGCCGATCACAGCGGCAAGGCTGTTGGCTGTGGCCATGCCCAGGTCGTTGTGACAATGGGTGGCAAATACCACGTTTTCGGCCCCCTCCACCTCGGCGATCAAACGCGCGATTAGACCGGCGGATTCCATCGGCGCGGTATAGCCGACGGTATCGGGAATGTTGATCGTGGACGCCCCCGCCTTAATGGCGATGTCCACCGTGCGTTTCAGATAATCCCATTCGGTACGCGTGGCATCCATCGACGACCACTGAACGTTGTCTGACAGGTTACGGGCGTGGGTGACTGCTTCGTGGATACGCTCGGCCATCGCGTCTTGGGTCAAGGAGTGCATGTCACGGTGCAGCGGCGAGGTGCCGATGAAGGTGTGGATGCGCGGATTAGAGGCATGGCGGATCGCCTCCCAACAGCGATCAATGTCGCGTGTGTTGGCGCGGGCAAGGCCGCAGATGCTGGCAGTCTTCGTGCGCTCGGAAATCTCGGAGACGGCTTTGAAATCGCCCTCGGACGCGATTGGGAAACCGGCTTCGATGATATCGACGCCCATGTCGTCCAGCATTTCGGCGATTTCAAGCTTTTCAGCATGTGTCATCGTTGCGCCGGGGGATTGCTCGCCGTCACGCAAAGTTGTGTCGAAAATCAACACGCGGTTCTTGTCGTTTGTCATTTGATTGATCCTTTGGTCCTTAGCTGTCTGGAATGGCGCGGTTCACCTCTGAGCGGTCGCGCCGACAGGCACGCTCAGAGGCAGCTAAGGAGTAGTAGCGCGCGCAAAGACAGCCCTTGCGGGGCGATCAGCGGGGTATGTTGGCGCGTATCCATGATGCGGACTATACATTCAGGGTTCGGTTTGAAAAGGGGCAGTTTTGAAAAACTGCATTCGATAATGGGGTTTTGGGGCGCTGCCCCTTTGGCCTGCGGCCAATTTCCCCGATCAGCGGGGGCCAGCCCCCACACCCCCGGAGTATTTTGGAACAGAAGAAGCTGGACGGTGGTTTTATGGGGGCTAGGTCTGAGTTCATGGAAAAAGCATTGATCGTTGGCGCGTCGGGCGGGATTGGCAAGGCTGTGGCGCAAGAGTTGGCGGAGCGTGGGGTCGTTGTGACGGGGCTGTCGCGCCGTGAAGACGGATTGGATGTGACCGATCCGGCGTCAGTTGCGCAGATCATGAGTGGACTGGTTGGTCCGTTTGATTTTGTCTTTGTCGCGGTGGGGGTCTTGGCGCCCGAGGGCGGCACGCCTGAAAAATCTTTGGCCGCAGTTGAGGCGGATGCGATGGCGCATGTCATGGCAGTGAATGCGATCGGGCCAGCGTTGGTTCTGGCGCAACTTGGGCGGTTGCTTCCAAAGGATCGCGCTTGCGTTGTCGGGGTGTTATCCGCGCGGGTCGGCTCGATCGGGGATAACCAGATTGGCGGCTGGCATTCCTATCGCGCGTCAAAGGCGGCGCTTAATCAGATCGTGCACGGCGCGGCGATTGAATTGGGACGCTCGCATAAGAAATCCATTTGCGTGGCCTTGCATCCGGGCACCGTGGCGACCTCGTTTACTGCTAACTACGCTGGGCGGCATGCAACAGTGACGCCAGACCTGGCCGCGCGCAATTTGGTGGATGTCATGATGGGGTTAACCCCTGCCAACAGCGGCGGGTTCTTTGATTATGCAGGTCAGCGCGTGGCGTGGTGAAGCTGGGTTATTGGCTTCCAGCCGCGTCGTCTTCGCCAGTGACGCCTTGCGTTGCAGGGCTTGCGGTACTTTGGGTCACAAGTGCGCCGTCTTGCCATGCACCTGTGGCGGTCTCGCCCGAAGCATAGCGCATTGTGCCGTCACCTTGGCGGCGGCCTGCGCGAAACATGCCCTCGTAGGTATCGCCGTTGGAATAGGTCGCCACGCCGATGCCGCTGATTTCACCATTCTGCCACTGGCCTTCGTAGACGAAGCCGTCGGGCATTGTGATCTGCCCGCGCCCGTTGCGCTGACCGTTCAAGAATTCGCCCTCGTATATCGTGCCGTCGGCGTAGGTTGCAGTTCCCATGCCGTTGCGCTGACCATCGCCCCACGCACCAACATAGGTGTAGCCGTCGGCATAGGTCATCGTGCCCATGCCGTGGTTTTTGGCGTCAAGGAATTCGCCCTCGTAGATCAGGCCATTCGCATAGGTCGCGGTTCCCGCGCCATTGATGACGCCCGCACGCCACTCGCCAGCGTATTTAGAGCCATCGGGATAAGTGATGGTACCATTGCCATCTGCCAGATCACCGCGAAATTCACCCTCGTAGACGGACCCGTCGGGATAGGTCACAACGCCGACGCCTTCGATTTGGCCAGCGACCCAACCGCCGATGTAGGTATAGCCATCCGCACCGCGGAATGTGCCTTGGCCGTGACGCCGGTCATCGGCAAAACCGCCCTGATAAACGTCACTGTTTGCATAGGTCACTGTACCTGTGCCCGCTTTGCGCCCGGCGACCAGATCGCCTTCGTAAATATCGCCATTTGGTTGGGTAAGACGGCCTTGGCCTTCGATTTGACCCGCAGCCCAAGTGCCCGCGTAGACCAGACCATCAGCCATCGTCAGCGTGCCTTGTCCTTCGCGTTCGCCGTCTGCAAGCGAGCCTTGGTAGACCGCGCCGTCAGGATAGGTGATCGTGCCTTCGCCCTGCTTGACGCCGTTGACCCACGGCCCTTCGTAGCTATATCCAGCGGGGCTGCGCATCGTGCCCATGCCGTGGTGCATGGCGTTGCGAAAATCGCCCTCGTAGACCACGCCGTTGGCATAGCGCGCTATGCCGCGTCCTGAAATTTTGCCATCGGCCCAGTCGCCCTCGAAGGTGCCGCCGTCAGCGAATGTAATGAGGCCGAACCCCTCGGGTTTGCCAAGCGCGAATTGCCCCTCATAGACTGATCCGTTGGGGAATTGTGCTGTGCCCTGACCGCGAATCTCACCCTCGAACCATTCGCCGGTGTATTCATAGCCGTTGGGCAAACGGTAGGTGCCTAACCCATGCTGGAGTCCGTTCAGGAAGCTGCCCTCGTAGACGCCGCCGTCTTCATATTGTTTGACCGTGGTATCCTGTGCAATCGCTGGCGCGGCAAGCAGCAGGGCTGCGATCAAGGTCAGAGTGGATGGAAAGGCGGGGCGTGTCATGTGAGTACAGTTCCTCATTTTCATGCCCGCAAGACTAGATGACAGGGCTGGGCCACGCAACGGCGGATTGGATCAAGTTCTGGTGCAATCGGCTTCCCCTTGCCGGTTGTTCTGCTAAATGAAGATGCGGGAACCGAGGATTGCTTTGATGACTGACACATTTCGCCTAACACTGGCCCAGTTGAACCCCACCGTGGGTGACATCAAGGGCAATGCTGCCAAGGCGCGTGATGCCTGGGAACAGGGCTGCGCGGCGGGGGCCGATATGGTCATGCTGCCCGAGATGTTCATCACGGGTTATCAGGCGCAAGATCTGGTGCTGAAGCCCGCATTCACGCTCGCGGCGATGGATGCTGTCGAACAGCTTGCGCGTGATTGCGCCGATGGCCCGATGATCGGGATTGGCGGACCACTGGCGGAATTGCCCAAGCTTCATAACGCTTATTTCATCCTAAAGGGTGGCAAGGTTCATGCGATCACACGCAAGTATTTCCTGCCCAATTTCAACGTCTTCGACGAGGTTCGCCTGTTTTCACGCGGCGAAATGCAAGGGCCCTGGGATGCAGGCCCGCTGCGTATCGGCGCGCCGATCTGCGAAGATGCATGGTACGAAGACGTCTGCGAGGCGATGGTAGAAAGCGGCGCGGAAATGCTGCTGGTCCCCAACGGATCGCCCTATTTTCGCAACAAATACGATATCCGCCTGTCCAATATGGTGGCCCGCGTGATCGAAAATGATGTGCCGCTGGTCTATCTGAATTTCGTCGGCGGGCAGGATGATCAGGTGTTTGACGGCGGATCGTTCGTTTTGAACCGCGGCGGTGAACTGGCCGTGAAACTGCCGCTTTTCGACGAAGCCGTGGTGCATGTGGATTTTGTGCGTGACGACGAGGGCTGGCGTGCCTTGCCCGGTGATGTGTCGATTTTCCCTGATGACATGGAGCAGGACTATCGCGTCATGGTCGAGGGTCTGCGCGATTATATGCGCAAGACTGGGTTCAAGAAGGTGCTGCTGGGCCTGTCCGGCGGTATCGACAGCGCGATTGTCGCGACGATTGCAGCCGACGCGCTGGGGTCGGAAAACGTGCGCTGCGTGATGTTACCATCTGAATATACGTCGCAGTCGTCTTTGGATGATGCCAAGGCCTGCGCAAACGCGCTGGGCTGCAAATATGACATCGTGCCGATTGCCGCGACCCGCGCTGCCGTGACCGAGACCCTCGCGCCGCTGTTTGCAGGGCTGGACGAGGGTCTGACCGAAGAAAATATCCAAAGCCGGATCAGGGGCCTGTTGCTGATGGCGCAGTCCAACAAGTTTGGCGAAATGCTGCTGACGACGGGCAATAAATCCGAAGTGGCCGTGGGCTATGCCACGATCTATGGCGATATGGCGGGCGGCTATAACCCGATCAAGGATATGTATAAGACGCGGGTGTTTGATGCCTGCCGATGGCGCAACGCGAACCATCGTGGGTGGATGGCGGCACCTGCGGGCGAAATGATTCCCGACAGCATCATCAACAAACCGCCCTCGGCCGAGTTGCGCCCCGACCAAAAGGACGAGGACAGCCTGCCGCCTTATGACGTGCTTGACGGCATCCTGATGCTATTGGTGGACGAAGAGGCGAGCGTGTCTGATTGTGTCGCCGAAGGGTACGATCGCGCGACAGTCAAGAAGATCGAACATCTCCTCTATATCAGCGAATACAAACGATTCCAGTCGGCCCCCGGTCCGCGCCTTTCAAAGCGGGCGTTCTGGCTGGATCGTCGTTATCCGATCGTGAACCGGTGGCGCGACGACAGCTGATCTGTGTTATCGTGCACTAAGACAGCGGAGGGTGATATGGCAAAGACAGACAACAAGACCCAAGCGACTGATGTAAGCGTTGATGATTTTATCGCCGCGATTGATCACCCCGTGCGGCGCGCTGATGCGATGGTCCTTAACGATATGTTCAAGCAGGTCACCGGCTGGCAGCCGCGCATGTGGGGGCCGACGATTATCGGATACGGGCAGTATCATTACACCTATGATAGTGGTCGCGAGGGGGATATTCTGGCGACCGGATTCAGCCCCCGCAAGGGTAACCTCAGCATCTACATCCTGCCTGGATACACCGATTTCGCTGACCAATTGGCCCGGCTTGGTAAACACAAGCTGGGGAAATCCTGTTTATATATCAACAAGCTGGCCGACGTTAATGCAGAGGTCATCGCAGAATTGATCCGCGCAGGTATTGACGATCTGGCAACGCGATGGCCCGTCACCCCGACCTAAAGTGGATTGACCACGCAGGTATCCAACAGGCGCAAATAGTCGTCCTTGTGACATAGTTGCGTGCCGTCGGTCATGACTGCAGCACTCGCGGCGGCGGACCCGTGTTGCAAGGCGGTGGCGATATCCTCGTCGCGCGCCAAGGCCATGGTGAACCCGCCAACAAAACTATCGCCTGCGCCAACCTTGCTGCGAATGTCGACCTTAGGTGCCGCCACGTGCAGGCGCTGCGTGCCGTCGGCAAGCACAGAGCCGTCCGCACCGCGTGCAACGATCACCATCTGCCCCGCCCCGCGCCGCACGAGGCTTGCGGCAAACGCGGCACTATCGTCGCGTGACGACAGGGGGCGGCGGGCAAGCCCTTCGGCCTCGTGCTGATCCATGCGCAGCACCATTGGTGGCTGCACCTGACCTGCGGCAAGATGGGCAAGGATCGGGCCGGATGTATCAAGGATCACCCGCGCGTCGGTGCCTGCAAAATCTTGACAGATACGGGCATAAAGATCGGGTGCGCCCCCACTGGGCCCACTGCCCGACAACACAATTATGCTATCGGGTTGCGCTGCGGCACGGATCGCGGCGCGGGCGGCGTCGATATCGTCAGGTTCCCAATCGGGACCGGGCAACATGAAACGGAACTGGTCGTTGCTATGCAGGTCAATGACCGCAAGGCTTTGTCGGGTTTCGCTGGGGGCGGTGTGAACCACGGGCGTCAACCCCGCCTTGGTCAAAAGGTGCAGCAGGGCATGTCCGGTATCGCCGCCAAGTGCTACAAAACACCTTGCCTGCCCGTCAAGCTGATGAATGGCACGTGCCACGTTGATGCCACCACCACCGGGGTCGGTGACAGGGGGCGCACAGCGCAGTTTGATATTTGGCTGCACCTCAGACACAGAGGTCGCCAGATCAAGCGCGGGGTTCAACGTAACGGTGAGGATATCATGCATGCGATCACCTTTCGAGGTGATGGTGCCAAACGACTGGAGGCGCTGCAAGCACCAATTGGTAGCGCTATCAGTGTGTGATCATTCCCACCAACGGTCAATCCGCGCGATGTCGTCGTCAGACCAGCCAAAGTGATGCGCGAATTCATGCACCGTCACATGGGCGACAAGGGCTTCGAGCGTTTCGCCGGTTCGGTCGCTCAACTCATCCAAAATCGGCATCCGAAACAGCCAGACCGTATCCGGCCCATCAGGGATATCATCGGCCCGTTTCAGGGTCATCGGCACGCCGGTATAAAGGCCGGTTATATCCCATTCGTCCTCGTCGATCTCGAGCATGTCGGGCGGGATGAAATCCTCGACACGGATCAGCACGGCCTGCGCGTTGGTGCGAAAAGCGTCGGGGAAACTTTCGACCGTCTGCGCGGCAATCGCGAATAGGTCTTCTGGGTTGGGAAATGCTTTGCTCATCCCCTTTATATGGACATTCTCGCGCCACTATGAAAGAGCCTCGCGGCACATAGGAGACCATTATGACCACCACTCGTTTCGCCCCGTCGCCCACCGGATATCTGCATATTGGCAACCTGCGTGCAGCACTTTTTAACTATGCGATTGCACGCCAACAGGGCGGTGAATTCATCCTGCGGATTGATGATACTGATGGAGAGCGGTCCAAAGAAGAATATGTGGACGGGATTAAAACTGATCTGGAATGGCTGGGCCTGGAGTGGGACCGCGTCGAACGACAGTCCGTGCGCATGGAGCAATACGCTGCAGCCAAAGCCCGCCTGATCGAAATGGGGCGTTTGTATGAGTGTTTCGAAACGCCGGTCGAGCTGGACTTGAAGCGTAAAAAGCAGCTGAACATGGGCAAGCCGCCGGTCT
>JBLHNX010000125.1:0-7526 GCA_047622125.1 Paracoccaceae bacterium
GTGGCCTCTTGGGCGACAAGCGGCCCTGCAATCTGTGTTGTGGCAATCGCACCGGCGATTGTTCCAACAGCTGCGGCCATAAAGAACTTTTTCATTATTATTCCTACCTCATTCCAACGCGAACCATGTCGCGGGATCAACGGGACTCTGCCCTTCTCTGACCTCAAGATAAAGCGTTTGTGTCCGATTTCCGGACACACCTTGCGCGCTTTCGCTCAAAATCGCGTCAACTTCTGGTGATTCACCACCCATCAGACCCACCGGCGATCCGGCAGGCAGAACTTGCCCGACTTCGCCGAAGACCTCGGCCATGCCAGCAAAGACCCACAACGCGTCTGCAGCGGGCTCCAGAATGGTAACGTTTCCATATTGCAGCAGCGGCCCGCGATAGCGCACGGTCGCAACGCCCGGCGTGGTGACAAGGGCACGCGGACGCGCCGCGATCAGCACACCTGGGCGGCTGATCCCCGCAGCATCGGGCTGTTCAAACCCGCGCAGGATTGTGCCCTGCACGGGCAGATCAAGACCACCAGCGGCAGACGCGTCCAAAGGTGCGGAAACACCGCCATCAATGGCGCGCAACAGCCCGCCCGCAAATGCATCAAGCGTGTCGGAGCTGGCAATCAAAAGCGCGGTCTGCACTGCATCTTCGGTAAACCGCTGCGGCAGGTCCGTGCGGTCCGAAATCGCCGCACTTAGCTGTGCACGTGCATCCTGTGCGCCGGCCAATCCGTTGCCAAGCAGACCAGCAGCGCGATCCTGAAGCGTGCGCAGGGCTGTAATTTCTTCTAGCTGGATGCGCAAAGCGTCCACATCGGCCTGAAGGGCGGGCGTCACATCCGACAGCATCATGCCTGCGCGGGCGGTGCCGGTTGGCCCCGAAGGGTGCAGCAGCAACAACGGCGCAGGCGCGCGGCCCATGGTTTGCAACACTCCCAGCAGCCGGGCAACGTCATCGCTGCGCGCGGCCAGATCTTGTTCGATGGTGCGCTGACGGATTGCCGCACGGCGCAGCCCGTCGCGCAGGGTCACAAGCCCGTCCTCGTAGGCGCGCACAGTTTGCGTAAGTGCGGCAACACGGTCACGCGATCCACCAGCAGCCGCAAGTGCCGCACCCGCCTCTTCCAGCCGATCCGCAGCCGCGATCGCCGCCGCCGTGGGGTCGCTTTGGGCAAACGTAGCACTGCCAAGACAGCAACAAAAAAGAGCAACGCGCAGGATCACTTGATCAAGGTTTCCCCAGTCATTTCCGCAGGTTTTTCGATGTTCATTAGTTGCAGCAGGGTCGGCGCCAAATCGGCCAAACGACCGTCGCGCAGGCTTGCCCCCTTTGGGCCGCCAACCAGAATTACCGGAACGGGGTTCGTCGTATGTGCCGTATGCGCTCCGCCGGTTTCAGGATCGACCATCACTTCGCAGTTGCCATGATCCGCCGTGACGATCATCGCGCCCCCCGCCTTTTTCAAGGCATCCAGCACGCGACCAAGGCCGGTATCGACGGCGTGGCAGGCCACCATCGCTGCCTGCAAATCACCCGTATGCCCAACCATGTCGGGGTTCGCGTAGTTGCACACGATCAGGTCATAGCCATCGTTGATCGCACCAACAAACGCATCCGTGACTTCAACCGAAGACATCTCCGGTTGCATATCATAGGTCGCCACCTTGGGTGACGGGGCAAGATAGCGATCTTCGCCCACTTCGGGCACTTCTTTGCCGCCATTCAAAAAGAACGTCACATGCGGATACTTTTCGGTTTCGGCGACGCGGAACTGACGCAACCCTTTGCTGGCAACCCATGCGCCCAGCGTGTTGACGATTCTGCGCTTGGGAAAGCTTGCATCAAGCCATTTGGCATGCGCGTCCGAGTATTCCACCATCCCCAGCAGCGCCGCAAACGGCGGTAAATCACCGCGCGCGAACCCGTCAAAATCGGGTTGGGCAATCGCCGCCAAAATCTCGCGCGCGCGATCTGCGCGAAAGTTCAGGCAAAACAACCCGTCACCTTTTGCGACGCCATCATATCCACCCAATACCGTCGGCAGGATAAACTCGTCGTTCTCATCGCGGGTACGCGCGGCGGCAATCGCGCTCGCCGCATCACTGGCCGTCAGCCCCTTGCCATCGATCATTGCACGGTAAGCTTTTTCGACACGCTCCCAACGGTTGTCCCGATCAAGCGCGTAATAGCGGCCCGACACGGTCGCGATGCTGACACCTTGCGGCAGGGCATCGACCAATTGCGTCATAAACCCTTCGGCGGAAACTGGCGCAACATCGCGCCCATCGGTGATCGCGTGGATCACAACTGGCACGCCAGCATCGGCGATCATGTTGGCTGCAGCGATCATATGCAGCACATGCGCATGCACGCCGCCATTCGACACAACGCCCATTAAATGCGCGCGACCACCCGTGCCCTTCAGCGTGTCGATGAATTTCAAAATTGCGGCGTTGTCAAAAAACGCCCCGTCCTCGATCGCCAAATCAATCTGGCCAAGGTCCATCGCCACCACACGGCCAGCGCCGATATTTGTATGCCCCACCTCGGAATTTCCCATCTGGCCTGCAGGCAGACCTGCATCATGGCCGTGGGTTAACAGTTGCGCATTCGGGCAATCGCGCATGATCAAATCGAAGTTGGGGGTGTCGGCAAGGGCAGGGGCGTTCGCCGTGGTGTCGGCACGTTTGCCCCAGCCATCCAGAATGCATAAAACAACAGGTTTGGGTGTGGTCATGACGCTCTCCGCTTGAGTTTGCCACGTCATACCCCAACGCCGCGCAATCCTCTAGACGCGATGATAGGGCGCGCCCGCAAGGATCGACGCCGCGCGGTATAATTGTTCGGACAGCATGACGCGGGCCAGCATATGCGGCCAGACCATTTTCCCCAGTGACAGCGCTGCATCGGCACGTTTGCGCAAGGTCGGGTCAATCCCGTCCGCACCGCCAATCACAAACGCCAGATCACTGCGCCCCTGATCACGCCAGCCCGCAAGGGTATTCGCAAAATCGGGCGAGGATTGCAGCTTGCCGCGTTCGTCCAGCACACACAGCACTGCACCATCAGGCACCGCTTTGGACAACAAAGCAGCTTCGGCAGCCATGCCGCCGCCCTTTTTGTCTTCAACTTCGATAAGGTTTACTGGCCCCAGACCCAACGCGCGCCCCGTGCGGTCAAACCGCGTTAGGTAGTCGTCGATCAAGTCACGCTCGGGGCCGGCACGTAGCCGACCCACAGCGCAGATATGCACCCGCATTAATGGGCCGTTGTGGCCGCATCAACGCTTGTAGGCTGCCACATCTTTTCAAGTTGGTAGAACTCGCGCACTTCGGGGCGGAAGACATGGACAATCACGTCGCCCGCATCAACCAGAACCCAGTCGCCGACATCTTTGCCTTCGACTTTGGAAATCACGCCGAACTCAGCCTTAAGCCGGTCCGTCAGTTTTTCAGCCATAGCCGATACCTGACGGGTCGAGCGCCCCGAGGCCACGACCATATAGTCGCCAATCTCGGACTTGCCGCGCAGATTGATCTGCACAACGTCTTCGGCTTTGTCGTCATCAAGTGATTTAAGGATCGCAGCAAGCAGAGTATCTGCGGTTGCAGTTTTCGGGGCCGTCATTGCGCCGGCCTTACGATCAGCGACATGGGTCGCCTGCGTGGAAAGAGACAGTTCATTGTCCTCCTAATGCGCGCCGTCCAATGGCCCCGACGCTGGACCTTGCCCAAACTTAACAAGCCGCCCATGACAATTCAATGAACAGCATGCGTATCTTGTCGTGTTTGCGCGCTCTTGCTAAGGTTCAGCCCAAGCCGCGCACCAACAACAGCAGGGGTCGTCGCAATGAAACGCTATCACGATCGCACGCGTGGCCCCGTCTTAGCCCTGCAAAACATCTTGCAGGGCTGACAATAGGGTCACATTTTCTTGCATCCTTGGTCAGCCATTTCTGGCGGCATTGCGCCGTGATTTTCCTGAACCGAGAGTATTATGTCCTTGATCGCCCTTAAAAACGTGGGCGTTTCGCTTGCAGACCCGCTTTTCACCGGCCTTGACCTGTCCTTGCCCAAAGGCTGCCGCATGGGCCTTGTTGCCGCGAACGGCGGTGGCAAGACCACGTTGCTACATTGCATCGCTGGCCTAACTGACCCGACCACCGGCGACATCACAACCGCGCGCGGTTTGCGCGTGGGTTTCATGCAACAGATTGTCCCCCAAGCACTGCGTGACCTGACGCTTTACGATGCCGTGCTGGCCGCAATGCCACCCGAGCAGGCCGATTATGAAAGCTGGCGGGTCGATATCGTGCTTGATGATCTGGCGATTCCCCATGACTTGCGCACCCGCCCGTTGGGTAAACTGTCGGGGGGCTGGCAACGCATGACCTTGCTGGCCCGCGAAATGGTGCGCGACCCCGATGCGATGCTGATGGACGAACCCACCAATCACCTTGATCTGATGCGGATCGGTCAGTTGCAGACCTATATGGCGAACCTGCCGCGCGACATGCCGATGCTGATTGCAAGCCATGACCGTGCGTTTCTGGATGCCGTGACCACGCACACCCTGTTCCTGCGCAGCGCCAATTCGCGGGTATTCGCGTTGCCCTACAGCGCTGCGCGTGACGCGCTTGATGAAGCCGACGCCGCTGATGCCCGCCGTTTTGATAACGACATGAAACAGGCCAGCCAATTGCGCCGCCAAGCGGCCAAGCTGAAAAATATCGGCATCAATTCGGGATCGGACCTGCTGATCACCAAGACCAAGCAGCTCAAGGACCGCGCGGATAAACTCGAAGACGCCGCGCGCCCCGCCCATAAGGACCGCACCGCAGGCGTTATCAAATTGACCAACGCCGACACCCACGCCAAGGCGCTTGTTGCCTTTGACGATGTGGCCGTCACCACGCCGGACGATCGCGTGTTGTTCAAGACGGGAAAAATCTGGATCAACCGCGGTGACCGCATCGTCTTGCTGGGGCCGAACGGCACTGGAAAGACGCGACTGGTCGATATGGTCCAACGTGCGATCGACGGCGAAGTCGCGGGCATACGCGCCGCACCAACGCTTGTGATGGGCTACTCCGATCAGGGCGTGACCCAGCTTGATCCAAACGACACCCCGATGCAGGCGATCACATCGCGGTTTGATGTGGGTGACCAGCGCGCGCGGGGGTTACTGGCGGGGGCCGGTTTCACAATCGACCATCAGAACGCTAAAACCGCGATCCTGTCAGGTGGGCAGAAATCGCGGCTTGCCATGGTCGTGCTGCGCCTGACGAACCCGAATTTCTATCTGCTGGATGAACCGACCAACCACATCGACATCGACGGCCAAGAAGCCTTGCAATCCGAACTGGAAAAGCACGAGGTCAGCTGCCTGCTTGTCAGCCACGATCGCACATTCGTGCGCGAAACGGGCACGCGGTTCTGGGAGATCAGGGGTAAACGGCTGGTCGAGGTCGACAGCCCCGAGCCGTTCTTTGCAGCGGCGTTGGGCGAGGGCGGCTGAACGCAGCCTTGTCGCTAACCAAATTGCGCGGCATCATTTGCGCGTGCGTCAACTGGCGCCCGCGCAAGTCCTTCGATTGAAATCCGCGACTGCCCTAGCCTTGGATGCAGCTTGTTGGCCAAGACCCATGCGCTAACCAGCCCTGCGCCCCCGGCGATGAAAACTCCCGACACGGGCGCGACCAACAAAACCAGCCACGCGACACCAGGCGTCAAAATGCCCGAAACATCGCGAAAGCTGGAATAGATCGCTGACATTTCGGTGCGCTCTGACGGTTTGACCGCAAGCAAGAACGGCAGGCCACCCGAGACGTCTAATAGGATCAAAAAGAATGACCCCATCATCAGACACGTTACCGCCACCAAGGGTGCGCCATGTGGCAAACCCGCCAGCAGGAACAAAAGCCCGGACAGCAAGAACCCCGCTCTGACGGTTGTCCGCACAGAACTTCGTTGCATGAATCGCAGCATCAGCGGGGTCAAAAACAGGGCGCCGTTCGAAATCGAGAGGGCAATGCCACCCGTCTGTTCGTCCAACCCGTTCTTGACTGCGTAAATCGGCAGGTAGACCACATAAACCCACCACCCGCAGGATCGGATGACTGCAAAAAGCCAACCCGTGATCAAACGTGGTTGTTCGAAAAATCGCTGGAAAAAAGCAAAGGGGTTGGCAGGGGCAGCGCGGCTTCTGGTGATCAATTTGCCGTTTCCAAGGCGCATCACGAGGAACACAATCATCATCACGAACGCCGCCACTGCCGAGATTAGAAACGGCGCGGGCGGCCACCAGCTATATAGAAACACGCCCAAAACAGGGCCGACGGTCCACCCCAAAGCGCTGTAGAACAAGCGCGATGTCTCAAGCTGGCCTAGTTCAACCTTGGCAACATAGTCCAGCACATAGGCGTTAAAACAAACGAACGTCATGACAGTGGCGGATGTCGTAAGGCCAAGACCGGCGACAACCAAATAGGGCAACTCAAGTGACGCAAGCAGCGCGCCTGCCGAAAACATCAACGTTCCGAGAACATAGACCCAGCGTCTGGGCACGAACCGGATCAGATAAGGAACCAGCAAGCCGACAAAAAGAGAGATAAGACCAATGACGAAATAGACTTCGGAAATGATCGCCGCGTCTTTGAACGCGCGATACATCACAAGCGGGAACACCGAAATCAGAATGCCGCGCGCAATGGCTTCGGCGCCGGCCAAAACGGCAAACCCACGCACGCCGGGCGCAGGCGCGTGGCGCAGCCATTCGGGTATTCTACGTTCATGCATATGATCAGCTCAAGATAACTCAACGCTATCAAGGGCAATTCTGCCAGACTTGCATCGCCAGTTGCGACCCAATGTCGTTTTTCAGTTATTGCGGCGCTTAATCGATTACTTTGGTTCCCAATTGCGACCCCTCTAGCACCTTCACCTCGCGTTGCGGGAACGGAATGCTGATGCCGTTTTCGGCAAAGGCGTCCCATAGGGCAAGGTAAACATTGCCGCGAATATTGGTCAGTCCGCCGGTTGGGTCTTTGATCCAGAACCGCAGAACATAATCCACGCTGCTGTCACCAAAGCCGACGATATGGCAAACGGGCGGCTGGAATGTCAGCACGCGGTCCACACTTTTGGCAGCTGCAATCGCAATGCGTCTGACCTCGTGCGGGTTATCGCCGTAGGCTGTGCCGAAAAAGATATCGAGCCGGACAAAATCGTTGGAATGCGACCAGTTGACCACCTGCGTCGTGATCAGGTCTTCGTTTGGAATCAGGTATTCGCGCCCGTCCCGGGTCGTGATGCTGACGTATCGCGCGCCAAGGCTGTTGATCCAGCCAAATGTCTCGCCGACGGTAATCACGTCGCCGGGCTTGATGGACTTATCGAGCAGAATGATGACGCCCGACACAAGGTTCGACACGACCTTTTGCAAACCGAAACCAAGGCCGATACCAATCGCACCCGACAGCACCGCAAGGCCCGTCAGATCAAAACCAACCGCCTTGAGCCCGACA
>JBLHNX010000126.1:0-7476 GCA_047622125.1 Paracoccaceae bacterium
TGTTCCTTGATCATCGCTATGATCTGTTCGTCCGTAAATCGTGCCTTCATTTGTCCGTCCTTTTGTTGGGCGGACTCTACACAAATCTGGAGGAGTTTTAGGGGCTCAGGTCACTTTCTTTGAACAGGAACATCATACTAGTCTTGTTTTTACAGGCCACGTACATCAGGATTCTTTTGACATTTTGGATGTAAAGAGAGGGCGCTCTATGCTGCGCAGCATTGGTTCAACTGCGACATTGAAATCTCAAGCCCGTAACGAAGACACAAACAGGGGTTTTAATCTAATTACATTGAGGCGAAAAGATTCTGAGGTAACCGCAGTCGAGACAAAATCGTTTAGCTGGCTAGCAAGCGGTCTTCAACTGGCAACACATAGGGTCTTCGAATACCGGGGCGGGAATCTATCCGAAACAACCTGACATAAGCGCGTAAGGGGAATGCACCTCCTCTACCAATAGAAAGTGGGTGTCTTAGAGCCAGCCCTGCCCCATCGCTGGGCAGCAGGAAAGATACCAGTGCCTGTCTTTCCAAGGTTCACGGATGCGCCCGAAGGCGGGATAACGGCTTTGTACATGATGCGCTTGACAAAGTTAGCCGCCGATAACGAAACGGATGATATCTGCGTTGTATGAAGAACGAGATGGATTGCGCCTAAAATCTGGTCCCGCCATTTCAGTGCGGTGTCATCAAATACATAAGATAATTTCGATACAAAGAGAGGCATTCTCGATACAATTGACCTATAGGTGAGAAGTGCTCCCACGAAATACCTCTTATTTTTATGACCTAATTTGCGATACGTATTTGATGCTAAATTTGATTCCAGAACCGCCCATGCATGAAGACCTACGATCATTCGCTTTTCGTCGCGATGATGCTGCGGTAGACTCGCTTACATCAAAGATGGGGACGAATCCTTCCCATTGTTGTGGATTTCACCTTCTGCGGACCAAAGGCGTTTACAGTATGCACACACAAGCTCACAGGTTGGAGCACCCCTTCGTAGTTTGCGACATTGAGTGTCCCGCTGACCAACACCACTTCGTCGGAACATTATCTTACAAGGGCTACGAGAACGGAATGCTGAGCGGCGAGACGATGGACGCTGTTCGAAGTCAGTTTCAGGTAATTTGCGAGCTGATTGACCATCGGGGAGGAATGCTACGACGCGGCACCATCATGTTGGGATATCACGGTGATGACCTCAAAGGCGACGTTCTGCTACCTGATGGGGAAATCATCGGCCATTGGGAAATGGAAGATGATGACGATGCCAGCCATTTCAAACCCGAGGGAAAAACCGAGCAAACACTCAGCGCACCGTCGGCATGGATGCTTCAAGATTCTATCGCAGCCTGGCTAGAGCGCCCAAGCGAGGATTGAAGTCAGCTTCGGATGCGAGCACCGTATGAATGATTGTGCGAACCTATGTGCGAAAACGGGTTGCGTAGAATCGCTGAACATATTGATTATAAATGATTATTTATTTTCCTTTCTCGATTTCGGTACTCGCCTCCACATGACGGTCGAAATCAATAATTTTACTAAGGTATTATACTACGATACGGACACGAGGGTATGTCCATCGTCTTTCTCTGCAAGAATTCCATCGGCGCCTGGTCTCCCAATGCTGAATGTGGTCTGCGCCAGTTGTAATCCTCTTGCCATTCTTCAAGCGTTTCGCGGGCATCGCGTACTGTTCCAATTAACGTCTCGTTCAGGCATTCATCTCTCAGCTTGCCGTTGAAGCTTTCGATGAAGCTATTTTGCTGCGGCTTACATGGCGCGATGTTATGCCAGTCGATATCCGACCGGCCCCGCTGATAAGTGGCACTACACGCAGCCAGAAAATCGTTGCCAAAGCGAAGCCAAGAGAACCTTTGCGCAACAAGTCAACGGCGGTATTCATAAAGTCAGAAATGAAGACACTATGAGGACAAGGGCATGCGCACCTCCGCTGCTCGCTGAGGGTGGCATTTAAGTTGTTGAATTTATTGTTATTATGGCTCCGGCGGTAGGGATCGAACCTACGACCAATTGATTAACAGTCAACTGCTCTACCGCTGAGCTACGCCGGAAAACCTTGGGCCGTATAGCAACCAGATTTGGGTGCGTCCAGTGGGTTAACGCAGAAAAGTGCGCTGATTTACGTGACCAGTGCGAAAACTGCGTCGTGACTAAGGTGTGGCGACGCGCTCACCATATTTTTAGACGCAAGATCAATAAGATGTGCCAAGACATTGCGCTTGGCGACCGGCAAGAGGGCGGATGGAATATCATCATAAATCCGCGTGGTCAGCTGGTCAGGGGTTGCCGCAGCGTCACCCAAGACACGCAAGATTTGCGCGCTGCGCCCCTCGCGATGCGCGATCAGCCAGTCGAGCCGCTCGCGCGGGGCGTCAATCGGCGCGCCATGGCCGCTGTGATAGCGCTGTGCAGGCACATCGCGCAGGCGTGCGCAGGATGTCATGAAATCCCCCAAATCTCCGTCGGGTGGCGACACAAGCGAGCTTGCCCAGCCCATCACATGATCGCCGGTAAAGACCTGATCATCCCAGATCAGACAAATGTGGTTACCCAGATGGCCCGGCGTGTGCAGAACGCCAAGTTCACCAAAGCCCCCCTTAAGGCGCGCACCATCTGCAAGCGTCAGATCGGGCGCAAAGCTGTGATCTATTCCTTCGCCGCCGCCCACAAGGCCCGCCAGTGCCAGCTCTGTCATCACCTTGGAGCGCCCGGCGGTTGCCCCGCCAAAAGCACTGATGGGTGCATCGACAGCCCGTGATAGCCGCGCCGCTAACGGCGAGTGGTCCACATGGGAATGCGTGACGATGATCTGCGATACGCGCGCACCACCGATGGCAGCCACAAGGGCCGCGAAGTGGCGCGGATCATCAGGGCCGGGGTCAATCACTGCAAGATCATCCGTGCCCAACAGATATGTGTTGGTTCCACGGAAGGTCATGGGCGACGGATTGGGCGCCAACACGCGGCGCAGTCCGTCGGCAAGGTTTTCGGCCACACCGGCGGTCGGGTTAAAATCGCTACTCTGCATCGCTTCGTGCTTTCCCCGCATGATCCTGCCCGCTACCTTTAGCCCATGTTCTTTGGGATGCTCAAACATTACATGCCGCGGTCGCTTTATGGGCGCGCTGCTTTGATCCTGCTGCTGCCGGTGATTTCGCTGCAGTTGGTGGTTTCGATCGTGTTTATCCAGCGCCACTTTGAGGGCGTGACCGAACAGATGACCCAGTCGGTGCAGCTTGATCTGGCATTTCTGACGCAAGCGGTGGAAAACGCGCCTGATTTGGTGACGGCACAGCGTGACGGTCAAGCCCTTGCCGGTCCGTTGGAGTTAGAGATGACCCTGCCGGCCCAGCCGATACCAACCGCTGATACGCGGCGGTTTTACGATTTCTCGGGGCTTGTGGTGATGCGGACGTTGCGCGCGGAATTGCCTGAATTGCGCATTGTGGACTTGCCTGATAATCGCGATATCGCTCTTTGGTTTGAAACGCGCCACGGCACGATGCTGGTTGAATTTGCCCGCGCGCGGGTGTCGGCGTCAAATCCGCATCAATTGCTGGTCTTGATGGTTGTCCTGGGCGTCATATTGACGATGATCGCCTTTGTTTACTTGCGCAATCAACTGCGCCCAATCAAGCGGTTGGCTGCTGCGTCGTCGGACTATGGCAAAGGGCGGGTGGTGTATTACACCCCGTCCGGTGCGACCGAAGTGCGCGCGGCGGGGGCGGCGTTTTTGGATATGCGCAACCGGATCGAGCGCCAGACGGCTGCACGCACGATGATGCTGTCGGGTGTCAGCCACGATTTGCGCACGCCACTGACGCGGTTGCGTCTTGGCCTTAGCCTGCTGGATGATCCCGACGAGGCAGCCCCCCTGATCCGTGATGTGGATGATATGCAGCGTCTGCTTGACGGGTTCCTTGATTTTGCGCGCGGCGATGCGGGCGATGAATCCGATCTGGTTGATCCGGCTGCGCTGTTGGAACAGGTTATTGCCGATGGGCAGCGCATGGGGCAGGCGGCCTATCTTGGCGCGCTTGACGGTGTTGAGCCAACCCAATTGGTGTCGTTGCGGCCCATGGCGATACGGCGCGCGTTGGAAAACCTGATCGGCAATGCGTTGCGGTATGGCACGCGGTGCGAGGTGTCGCTGGCGCTGAGTGATCGCGCGATCCGCTTTTCCGTCGAGGACAACGGCCCCGGCATTCCAGCCGCGCATCGCGATGAGGCTCTGCGCCCCTTTGCCCGCCTTGACCCTGCGCGCAATCAGGATCAGGGCACAGGCGTCGGGCTGGGGCTGGCAATCGTTGCCGATATTGCACGCAATCATGGTGGCGCGCTGCGCTTGAATGACAGCGCGCGCCTGGGCGGATTGCGCGCTGATCTGGTGTTGGCGCGCTAAGACTGGCAAGGCAGCTACAATCTGATCAAAGGACATGATGATGACCACCACAGCAGAGCAAATGCGGGCATGGCGTGGACCGACGCTTTTTACCTACGGGTTCCGTCCGTTCTTTCTGGGTGCCACTGTTTGGGCGGCACTGGCGATGGCGCTTTGGGTGCCCATGCTATCGGGACACATAACGTTGCCGACGGCGTTTGATCCTGTGTCGTGGCACGCGCATGAGTTTCTGTTTGGATATCTGACGGCCGTGGCAGCAGGGTTCTTGCTGACCGCAGTGCCCAACTGGACAGGGCGTTTGCCGATTGTCGGTTGGCCCTTGGCGGGCCTGTTTGGTCTTTGGGTCGCGGGGCGGATCGCAGTCGCGGTGTCGGCTATACTGCCACCGCTGCTGGTAGGTCTGGTGGATCTGGCGATGCCGCTGGCGCTTGCAGCCGTCATCGCCCGCGAGATTATCGCGGGCAAGAACTGGCGCAACCTGATCGTGCTGGCGATGCTGTGCGTTCTAGCGCTTGGCAATGGCGTGTTTCACTGGGAGGCCGTACAGGGCACATATGCCGCGCAGGGTGTCGGGCTGCGTATTGGTCTGGGAGCAGGGCTGATGATGATCGCCGTAATTGGCGGTCGTGTCGTACCGTCATTCACCCGCAACTGGTTGGTCAAACGCAGTGCCACGCAGCTGCCGACCCCACCGATGCAGCGTTTTGATAAAGTCGCCTTGTTGGCCTTGCTAGTGGCGTTGCTGCTTTGGGTTGTAGCGCCCGATGGGCGGTCCACAGGGGTCGCACTTGGGCTTTCGGGGGTAATACACCTGATCCGCCTGTCCCGCTGGGCGGGCCTTGGCACCTGGCCCGAACCGCTGGTTCTGGTGTTGCATGTGGCCTATGTCTTTGTGCCGCTTGGCGCGCTGACTCTCGCTGCAGGGATCGCATGGCCAAGCGTTGTCGGGCTTGGCGCGGTGCAGCACCTGTGGATGGGTGGTGCGGTCGGCCTGATGACCTTGGCGGTAATGAGCCGCGCGACGCTGGGCCATTCAGGGCGGGATTTGACGGCGGGGTGGGGCACGTCGCTGGTCTATGTTGGCGTCATTGCCGCCACGTCCCTGCGTGTTTCAGCGGGGATTTGGCCGGCTGCGGCACCGGTGCTTTATGCCGTGTCCGGCATAGCCTGGATCAGCGCAATGGGCGGTTTTGTGATAATTTATGGCCGAATGCTGCTGTACGCGCGTCCTGCCAAAAAGCTTTAGGGCAGGCGGGTGGGTTGGTTTGAATTCATCACGGCGTTCGTCGTGTTTTTCCTAAGCCATTCAATTCCTGTGCGTCCCGCCATGCGCGCGAAATTGGTAGCAACGCTGGGGCCACGCGGGTTTACGATCGGCTATTCCATCTTGTCGCTTGGGGTATTGATCTGGCTGATCGGTGCGGCATCGCGCGCGCCATATGTGGCGCTGTGGGATTGGGCGGTGTGGCAAAACCTTATCGTTTTAGCGGTTATGGCGTTTGTTATTGCGCTGCTGGCGCTGTCAATCGGGCGGCCCAACCCGTTTTCGTTCGGCGGCGCGCGCAACGACATGTTTGACCCCGAAATGGCCGGTATCGTCGCGGTGTTCCGGCATCCGTTGCTGGTGGCGTTGGCCCTTTGGGCGATGGCGCATATGATCGCCAATGGTGATTTGGCACATGTGGTATTGTTTGGCACCTTCGCCGGGTTTGCACTGGTCGGGCAACGGATCATCGACCGGCGCAAGCAGCGTCAAATGGGTGCGCAATGGGGCGAACTCAAAGCGAAAATGCGGATCGGGACGTTGAACCCCAAGGGGACGGTGCTACGCCAGATCATTGCGGTGTTGGCCTTTGGCGTTCTGCTCTGGCTGCACCCGATGCTGTTCGGGGTCAATCCACTGCCCTAAGATGCGTAGTCGTCGATCAGGCGGCTTGGCTTGGCAAAGCTGATCAGGTCGTTCGCGTCGGTAATCTCGATCCGGCTTCCGGTGACGGTCACACCGTAGGGTTCCAGCCCCCTGAACGCGCGGCTCAGGTTTTCCGGGGTCATCCCGAGGAATGATGCCAAGCGGCGCTTTTCCATTTTCAATTCAAACGACGGGGACCCTATGCTGCCACTTTGGCGCAGCAGATAGTTGGCAAGTCGTTCCAACGATGTGCGTAGCTTGAGGTCTTTGGTGTTTTTTACAACGCTGCGATAACACTGGGCAAGTTCCCCGACGATTGCGCGGGCAAAGGCACCGTCACGATCAAAGATCGTGCGCACATCTTCCGACGGGAGCAGCACAATCCGGCTTTTTTCAAGCGTGCGTGCTGACATCAGATAGGGGGCGTTCTGCACACTAGCTGCCAGAATAAACGTCGAGACCGGCCGCACAGTCGCCATGCTGGTTTCGCGGCCATTCCAAGAGCAATAAAGATCAACTGATCCGGTGAGCACGACATGCAGGAAATCGGGTGCGTCGCCTTCGCTGATCAGATCGATCCGCGGTGGAAAATTTTGTACATAGGCCCCGCGCATAAGCGCGTCGAAACTGTCCGGCTCCATCCCTGAAAACAGCTTCAGACTTTGGAGTTCTTGGCGATACGACTCAGGCATTTTTCTAACGACTCTGCGATTTGTAATCGGTCCAACAAAAGGGCTTGCTTGATAATTGTCAAGCATTCAGTTGATGCGTCACTATGGCGCGCTTGATGCTGCGCACGCACTCAAATGACAATTATAGTTAACCTATTTATTTCGCTACGGATTCAGGCGAAATTTGATCCAGATCAAGAAAAATCACCCACTAAGCCTGCACGACGACCCCAATCTATAACGGCAGAATCTAATCTGCCCATGACGGAGGGGCCGTGATGGAGCTTCAAAACAAGACCACAGCACTGTGGTCAAACTTCTTTAACGTAAGGATGGTACAGATCAGAACGTTCCACATGACGTGGTTTGCGTTCTTTGCTTGCTTCTTTGCATGGTTCGGTATCGCGCCGATGATGATCATCGTGCGCGAAGAGCTGGGTCTGACGAAAGAGCAGGTTGGCTGGA
>JBLHNX010000127.1:0-7392 GCA_047622125.1 Paracoccaceae bacterium
TGCGCAGCGGCATGCAGATCGTGTTTCAAGACCCTTACGGCAGCCTGAGCCCGCGCATGACGATCGAACAGATCATTGCCGAAGGACTTGGTGTGCATGGTGTTGATCCGGGTCGTGACAAACGCGATATGGTCGCCGAGATTATGGGTGAGGTCGGCCTTGATCCCGCTCTTATGGATCGCTACCCGCACGAATTTTCCGGCGGTCAGCGCCAGCGTATCGCGATTGCCCGCGCCATGATCTTGCGCCCGCGCTTGCTGGTGCTGGATGAGCCGACAAGCGCGCTTGATATGACCGTGCAAGTGCAGATCGTCGAACTGCTGCGCGATCTTCAGGCGCGGCACGGGTTGGCGTATCTATTTATCAGTCATGACCTGAAAGTGGTGCGCGCCTTGTCGCACAAAGTCATGGTTATGAAGCAAGGTGACGTCGTCGAAGCGGGCGACGCGACAGCGATTTTCGACGCACCGCAATCCGACTACACCCGCGCGCTGATGAAAGCTGCCTTTGAAGGCGAGGTCGCCTAGCCGTCGATTTTCACGGCGGCGGGGCTGAGGCCGGCAATTTCGACCACACAGGTTTGTCCTCTGGCCACGGCTCCGACGCCCGCAGGCGTTCCCGTCATTATCAGATCCCCCGGTTGGAGGGTCACAAGGCCCGACAAATAGGCGATGATGTCGGCCACGGGCCAAATCATATCAGCGGTGCTGGCGTCTTGGCGAACCTCGCCATTAACGGCGCAGGTGATCCGTGCATCCTCCAGATGCCCGACCTGCGCCACGGGGTGCACATCGCCAATAATAGCGGATTTATCAAAGCCCTTGGACATGTCCCATGGACGGCGCGCGGCCTTGGCAGCGGCCTGCATATCGCGGCGGGTCAGGTCGTTTCCGGTGGCATATCCCCAGACGTGCGATAAGGCATCGTCGCGGGCAATATCGACCCCTTCACGCCCGATCAGCACGCAAAGTTCGGCTTCGTGATGCAGGTTTTCAGTTGCAGGAGGATAGGGGATTGTGCTGCCCGTCCGGACGGCGGCGCTCGCCGGTTTCATGAAAAAGAATGGCGGCTCCGACATGTCGCTGCCCATTTCACGGGCGTGTTCAGCATAGTTGCGCCCGACGCAAAAGATCCGATGAAATTCGACATAGCTGTCGGGGGTGCTTGTTGGGTGCGCCAATAACTTGGGCGCGCGCAGTTCCAGAATCGCCATTTCGTTTCCTTTCGTGTGGCCCCCAATAGGGAAGGGGCGGTGGCGAAAGGCAAGTAGTTTGGGTTATGGCCCGATCATAAAACAGGTCGTGCCACGGGCCTGAAGGCGACGACAGGCAAGATCGGCAGTTTCACGGGTTAGCCCCATGAAATTGGCGTCAAAACCGCGAGAGGATTGGTTCACGCGACGCAGGGAACCGTCAAGCGTGCTCATCTCGTTCAGGGCAACGCGCAGCAAAACGCGTTCGGCCTGATAACGCGAATTGTAACGTCCGACGTTGATGCCCCAGTGACGACCACCAGACGTCGAGATGCGGGTCACGACCTCGGGCTGGGTTGCGATCGCTGGTTCTACAACAGGCGTATCAGCCGAAGCCATCACAAGGTCTGCGGGACGTGCAGGTGGGGCTGTAGTTGTCGTGGGGGCCGTAGCTTCGGCCTCGACGGCTGCTATTTCTTCGATTTGCGCCTCGATCACTTCGGCGACGGCGTCTTGGATGTCATCAGCGCTGGCCAGTAACAATTCGGGCTCTGGCGCGGTTTCCGGCACGGGGCGCGCGATCGGTCGCAAACTTCGCGTGACCAATCCATTGACGCGTATTGTGCGGGCTGCCGTTCCGGGTGCGTCTGGGGTTGCGGTGTCGGCAGAGGCGATCGCTGCGTAACTTGGCTCGCTTGGCTCGCGCAGGGGTGCGCTGGACGGCGCCCGGGCAAAGCCCATATCCATCAATTCGGCCACGCGGGCGTTTCGCGCGGCTGTCGATGACCCACCAAACATCGTGGCGATAATGCGTTCACTCCCGCGCTCGGCAGATGCCACAAGGTTAAAACCGGCCGCGCGAGTATAGCCTGTTTTGATACCATCGGCGCCACGATAGGCGTCAAGAAACCGGCGGTTGGTGTGGCTGACGGTGGCAATTCCTGCATCCGCGGTGCGGCGCGAAAACAGGTTATAATACTGTGGGAAGTCATAGATGACGTGACGGCCCAGCACGGTCATATCGCGTGCGGTTGACAGATGGCCTGATTCGGTAAGCCCGTGCGCATTGCGGAACGTGGTGCGGGTCATGCCCATCGCCTCGGCGGCGCGATTCATACGGCGTGCAAAAGCGGCTTCGCTGCCCTCTAGGGCGATGCCGATGGCGGTGGCGGCGTCATTGGCTGATTTCACGGCTGCGGCGCGGATCAAATAGCGCAGGCGAATGCGCTGCCCTGCGCGTAGGCCCAGTTTCGAGGGCGGTTCGTTAGCGGCAAGCGGGGTGATCGTGACCTCGGTGTCGAGCGTGATTTCGCCGTTCTCGATCGCTTGAAAGGCAAGATAGAGCGTCATCATTTTGGTGAGCGAGGCGGGATGCAACCGCGTGTCGGCATTGCGCGAATGCAGCACTTCGCCGGTGCGCGCATCCATGACCATCGCCGCATAGGGCGCAGCGCGACTGGCCAGGGGGGCCAAAGCCGCCATGAACATCACAAACAGGAGTAATATCCCAGTGAATGCTGGGTTGCCTAAACGTCGTTTCACGACACTGCCTCGTCTTCTGCCTCATGGTGCCTATTTTTTTGACACCTTTGATTTAGTCACAGTAGCACGAGATGCTGATTCCGAAAATACCCTAATTTCAAAGACTTTGCGGTCACTGCTAACTCTCTGGTTGCATATTTGGGGGGTCGGCCAGTTTTGCCCGCTACATAGGCGAATGCGGCGGAAATAGGGCGCTCAGTCGGATTTGGAGTTGGCGTTGCATATTCGTTGGGAGGGCCCGTGGAAAACCGCCTCGATTGACCTAAAAATAACCTCCCGGAAATCGGCCCCTTTTCATGTGGGTCATCACGGCTATATAAAGCGGTCTGAGGATTGTATGCAGGACGAAGATGCGCGCTGATTTCAATATGATGGCCAAGAACGACGATGACGGCGATGGTGACATCGGCGTCAAGCTTGAAACGCGCCAAAAAACCAAGCGCCCACCGATGTATAAGGTCATGATCCTGAACGACGACTATACGCCGATGGAATTCGTCGTACATGTGCTTGAGCGGTTCTTTGGGATGAGTAGTGCCCAATCTTTTGAATTGATGCTGGCGGTCCACAAAAAGGGGTTGGCGGTTGTCGGTGTCTTTAGCCACGAGATCGCCGAGACGAAGGTCGCCATGGTGATGGATTTTGCCGCTCGTCACGAGCATCCGCTGCAATGCACTTTGGAAAAGGAATAGGCCCCGCGGGCCATTTCATATGACAGTTTCTCGCCTTAGCGCTGCCATTGATGGCGGCTTGATCTTACCCGAAGATGGCACGGTTGCCGTGCTGCGCCCGCCTGCAGTGTATGATTTGAGCGAACTGCCTCATGATCGCATGCATGTGGTTCAACCGTTTCGCCCCGATTTTGACTATTGGACAACCGCGGGTATGACGGTCACGTCCGATATGCCGCCTGCGGCAAGTGCGGTGGTCGTTGTCGTGCCACGGTCCAAGGCGCTTGCGCGGGATATGGTTGCGCGGGCCTGTGCGCTGGCCCACGATGGGTTGATTGTCGTGGACGGCAACAAGACCGATGGCGTCGATAGTCTTTTCAAAGAAGCGCGCAAGCGGCTGGGTGACGTGGCCAGCGTGACCAAAACGCACGGCCGTCTGTTCTGGTTCCGGGCCACCGACAAGTTTGCCGATTGGATAGCCCCCCCACCTGCGCCCGGGCCGCACGGCTATGTTACGACTGCAGGTGTTTTTTCCGACGGGTCGGTTGATCGCGGTTCGGCCCTTTTGGTCGCGAATCTTCCGCCCAAGATGAAGGGTCGCGTGGGCGACCTTGGTGCTGGTTGGGGCTATTTGTCGGCGCAGGTCTTGGACCGCGCAGGGATCAAGTCGCTTGATCTGATCGAGGCGGAGGTGCTGGCGCTGGATTGCGCGCGCCAGAACGTGCAAGATCCACGCGCCGCGTTTCATTGGGCGGATGCGGCGACGTTCCGTCCCAAGACCGTTTATGACCACGTCATCTGCAATCCACCGTTTCACACGGGCCGCGCGGCGCAACCTGCGCTGGGCCGCGCGTTCATTACGGCTGCGGCCGCTATGCTGTCACCGCGTGGCGAATTGTGGCTGGTCGCAAATCGCCAGCTTCCCTACGAAGCGCCGCTCGCGGCGGCGTTTCGCGAGGTGACGGAAATTGCAAAAGACGGCGCGTTCAAGGTTTTTCATGCCTCTCGCCCCATTCGTTAATATCGCGTAGCCTGCCGCTTCGGGAATCAGGAGAAACCCAATGTCATTTTCGATCGCTGGCAAGACCGCCATTGTGACAGGGGCTGCCAATGGCGTCGGCCTTGCTATTGGTCGCCATTTCTTGGCTGAAGGGGCGAATGTCGTCTTTGCCGACATGGACGAGGGGTCTTTGACCAAGGAGATCGGCGAAGGCTCAGAGGGCGATACGTTTCGTATCTTCGCTGGGGATCTGCGGGAAAAGCTGACAATCGCAAACCTGCTTTCGGCCACGATTGATGCCTTTGAAAGGGTCGATATTCTGGTGAATGCGTCGCGCCAGATGGTGGTCGCTGATGCTTTGGATCCCGACGATGATGGTGTGGAAATGCTGTTGCAGCAGAACCTGATGACGTCACTGCGGCTAAGTCAGGCCATTGCACGGCGCATGATCAAACAGGCCGAGGGTCAAGACGAGGGCGCTGTTGGGTCGATCATCAACCTGTCGTCAATTGCCGCACGGCGAACGCATCCGCAATTGCTGGCTTATTCAGTCAGCACCGCAGCGTTGGACCAGATGACACGCTCGCTTGCCGTGGCGCTTGCGCCCGAGCGTATCCGCGTCAATGCGGTCGCCTTTGGATCGGTGATGAGCGGGAGCCTTAAGGACTGCTTGCGCGACAATGATGCGTTTCGCGATGACATTATCGACCATACGCCGCTTCATCGGATTGCTGGGCCGGGCGAGGTTTCGGATGCGGTGCAATACCTTGCGTCTGACGCATCTGGCTTTGTCACGGGTCAGATCTTGACGGTGGATGGCGGGCGCACGCTGATCGATCCGGTCGTCGCACCCGCGCACTGATTACTCCGGGGTTACTCTGGATGGATTGCGATGCATTGTTGCGTCGCAGCCTGCGCGCGGCGTTGTTCTTGTGTTTGACGCTCTTGCAAGGAGCGCAGCTTGGCCTGTTCGGCGTTCAGGTCAATCGCCACAGGGACGTTGCGGGTGAAGGTTTCGGTTTCCTCGCAAGGAAAGCGAAAGGTTGAACCGTCTTCATTCGTGCCTTCGCACATTGTGCGCAAAACGCGAACATCTTGTTGTTCTACAAGGGCATAGCCCCGCGATAGGTTGCCTTGGGTTTCTGTAATCAGGCTGTTGATGACGCGCAATTCTCGGGTGGCTTGGCCAATACATTGTTCACGTGGCGTGGCGCAAGCGGCAAAGGCGAGGAGGGGTAAAAGCAGAAACGAAGCGCGCATGTTCAAGTCCTTGATCATTCATCTGTGGTCGTTACGGATAAGGGATGATATTCGCTTTTGTTATGCAATAACAGGGGACCAAGGGCATGGTTGAAGACGCAATGGAAACGCAAAAGGCGCAAGCCGCTGCATGGTTCAAAACGCTACGCGACGAGATCGTTGCGGCGTTCGAATCCCTTGAGGATAGCCAGACGACTGGGCCCTTTGCCGATGTCCCTGCCGGCCGGTTCGATGTGAGTGAAACGACCCGTGCAAGCGATGATGGCAGCGACGCAGGTGGCGGGCTTATGAGCGTGATGCGTGGTGGCCGTGTGTTTGAAAAGGTCGGGGTGAATATCTCGACGGTCTATGGCACGCTTGGGCCGCGCGCGCAGACTGCAATGGCGGCGCGCAAGGGGCTTTCGGGGATGGCTGACGATCCGAGGTTTTGGGCGTCCGGTATCTCGCTTGTGGCGCATATGCAAAACCCGCACACGCCTGCCGTGCATATGAACACGCGGATGTTCTGGACGCCGCATGCTTGGTGGTTTGGCGGTGGGTCAGACCTGAATCCTTGCATTGAATACCCCGCGGACACAGCGCATTTCCACGCCGTTCAAAAGGCGCAACTGGACCCGCATGGCGACGCGCATTATCCGCGCTTCAAGGACTGGGCGGACGAGTATTTCTATATCCCCCACCGTGGTCGGGCGCGTGGCGTTGGCGGCATTTTCATGGACGATTACTGCACCGGCGACTGGGCGGCGGATTTTGCGTTGACCCAAGATATTGGCCGCGCGTTCCTGCCAGCGTTCGTCCCCTGTGTTGAGGGACGTCGCGATGTGGAATGGAGCGAGGCTGACAAGGATGCACAGCTGATCCATCGTGGGCTTTATGCGGAATATAACCTTGTCTACGACCGCGGCACCAAGTTCGGATTAGAGACCGGCCATGACGCCAATGCGGTGCTGATGAGCCTGCCGCCAATGGCGAAATGGGTGTGATGAGTTGACGGGCGATTGGCTGGTGTGGCGACCGCGCGGCGAATCGTGGGTTAACGCGTGTGTGTGTTGGGTAATTGCTGTCTGGAAAGCGTATGGAAACCGTATGGAAAGCGTATGGGTCGGGTAAGGCTTTTGCGGGGTTAATGCGGCGCTCGGTGGCGGTTTGTTAAGGTTTGATGGCGGCGCGGCGCTGTTGCGGCCAAGTGGCCACAAGACGCCCCGCCCGCCATCCCGTCATTTTTTGAGTATTTTTGAACAGAAGAATTCAGGTGGCAGCCCCTGAACCGCGCACCGTGTCGATCATGAGTTGGACATTTTCAGGATCGGCGTCCGGCGTGATGCCGTGCCCGAGGTTGAAGATATGCGGGCCGTTCGAGAGGGCATCGACGATCCTGCGGGTTTCGCTGATCAGCGCGTCGCCGCCCGTTACCATATACGATGATTTCAGGTTGCCTTGGACGCAGCCATCGGGTTGCACGTTCGCGGCGGCCCATTGGGCAGTGATCCCGTCATCAATTGCGATGCAGTCTGCACCGATTGCCGCGTGCAGGCCTGCGTAGCGTTCACCCGCACCGCGCGGGAAGGCGATGATAGGTGTGTCGGGGTGGCGCGCCTTAAGGGCCGCGGTGATTTTCGCGGCGGGTTTCACGGCGTAATTGATAAAATCATCGCCTTGCAGCGATCCGGCCCAGCTGTCGAACAGTTTGACGACTTCGGCCCCTGCTTCGATTTGCTTTGAAAGGT
>JBLHNX010000128.1:0-7374 GCA_047622125.1 Paracoccaceae bacterium
CCGCTAAGGGCCGTGAGTGACAATGATGAGGTAGGGAGCGGTCAGATTGCTGCGCCATGCACATTTCTACATTAAGGGCGGAAACCGGACCTTCGCTGCAGTCTCCACCGATGGCTGCTGTGCGGACAAACCGGACTTGTGCAGCCGCGGCTAATGCTCACGCAGAAATTGTTCGCATGCGCGGCATCGCTCGTTTGCCAACGCAGCATATTTCGCCGAACCGGTCATTCAAACCGGTCGATCCTGGCTGATTGCAAAAGCTCTTCCTCATCGTGCAAAAGCTATGCAATAGAACGTATTGCCGCAAATCGACTACGATATTTCCGACGAGACAGTTCCCGTTCCTTCAAGTTTACACTGATGGCCAGTGATTTCTGCTTCGCTTCAAGATCAAGACCAGATCAACGCACTTCAATTCACCAAAACGCAATTCTTGTCGCGAGAAAGGGTTTTCCGCTCCGCTTCGGTCAACACCACGATGGCATCATCGACGCTGAGGCCATTGCTTCGCGCCTTGTCCCAAATGCGTTTGCACGATTTTGGAGACCATGGAAGCGCCGCTGCCGCGAGCCAACTTCGAAGGGGTTGAGGCAACCTATCGTATGTCATCATCGGGTCTGCTACCCGGCGTCGTTTCTTAAGAGTCGTAGATCCAAGATTGTCAGTCATGTCTCTTCTTCCAGGTCAAAGATCGGATCTAAGACCAGAACTAGCCGCATTTCGCCTGACCCTTCAATCGGAGGTGATCGGTGCAGCAGGCCGGAGCGAGGCTCTTCTGGCCATAGTGTGCCGCGCAGCAATATCGGGGTGCCAGTTGGGACGGTGAAAATGCGTTTTGGCTCACCACTATCGTGTGAAATGCCAAATTGGGTTCCCGTGCCGCGGTACGTGCAAACGAGCCGGGCGGTTATGGCATCAATATGGAACTTGCGGCATGCGTTCGCGGTGACGCGACTAAGCCGAAGGCGCACATAGGGAGCATCCATCAAATCGCAAAAGAGATGCGACAATGCGGCGATATCCTCGATGAGACGCTGTCGATGTGGCCCCTCCGGCATCAAAGATGTATCGCATAAGCCCGACAGAACAGAGAGCACGCGTTGGGGCTTCAGGATCAACCGAGCGGACGGCAGATTTTCCGGGTCCACCCCGTCAATCCAAGTCTGAAAAGCAGGCAGAGGTTGCCGCTGCCAAATCGCCGCTGCACATCCCGGCTTTGCCAGAATGTTAAGGTTCTCGGGCACATGTGCCACACCAACGCCGATGGCAGCACTTTGCAGCACGTCCTGCATCATCGTCATGCCGCCTGCTCCGCCCTGCGCCACAGTGGGAATGGGTCGGGGAAGTCAGGCAGGGCGTCTGGCGACTTTGCCAGTTCTTCAGGCAAAAGCGCTGCATCCAGTCGCCCCTTGATGTCAGCCCAGTCAATCCCTGATCCGATAAAGACGATCTCTTGCCGACGGTCGCCCCATGGTTCTTGCCAATGTGCGGTCATATAACTTTGCATACCGTCATGGTCCGGCCAACGGTCCTTTGGAACGGACGCCCACCATGTCCCCATTGGTTTGACCGATGACAGCGAACCGGCCAGTGAAAATTCCGCCACCCAGTCAGGACGGGTCGCGATCCAGAAATGCCCTTTCGCGCGGATCACACCCGGCAGGTCGCCATTCAGGACAGCCATGATCTTCTCAGGTTCAAACGGCCTGCGCGCGCGGTAGACGAATGAAGCGACGCCGTATTCTTCGGTTTCCGGTACGTGATCTGCAAAGCCATAAAGCTCTTTGGCCCACATGGGATGTTCTTGCGCCTTCTCAAAATCGAATAACCCCGTGTTCAGGATTGCATCTGCGGGCACATCTGAATGGGTGGTCTCGATGATCTGGGCGTCTGCGTTCAGGCTGCGGATGATCTGACACGCGGCCTCAACTTGGCTGGATGTGGCGTCCGCAACCTTGTTCAACACCACGACATCCGCGAATTCGATCTGTTCAACCAACAGGTTCACCAACGTGCGCTCGTCGTCTTCACCAAGCGTCTCGCCGCGGTCGCTCAGGAAATCGTGGCTGGAATAATCCCGCAGCAAGTTCACGGCGTCCACGACGGTGACCATCGTATCAAGGCGCGCGACATCAGACAGACTTTCACCATGCTCATCGCGAAAATCGAAGGTGGCGGCGACGGGAAGTGGTTCGGAAATTCCAGTGGATTCGATCAGCAGGTAATCAAAGCGTCCTTCCGCCGCTAACCTGCGCACCTCGGCCAGCAGGTCATCGCGCAATGTGCAGCAGATGCACCCGTTTGACATCTCGACCAGCGTTTCATCTGTGCGGCTCAGCTCTGTATCAGCGCGCACGAGATCCGCATCGATGTTCACCTCGGACATGTCATTGACAATAACCGCAACACGCAGGCCGTCGCGGTTGTTCAGGACGCGGTTGAGGAGTGTGGTTTTGCCGGCCCCAAGAAAGCCGGACAGGACGGTGACAGGAAGTTTTTGGGTCATTGGGGGTTTATCCTTAAGCGGTTTCAGCGGTTTGGTGGGCGCGCAACATGTCGAGGCTGGAGACAAGTTCGGCGCTGGTCATATCGCGGGCAATGACAACGATGCGCGATTGACGGTCCTTGCCCTGCCAATCGTTCAGGGGCACCGGAGGGTCAAAGAGATGCTGCACACCGTGGAACACGAACGGCGTCTCAATGCCGATGAGATGTACGATGCCTTTCACGCGCAGGATGTCGGGCCCACGCAGCATAATGAGCGTGTCGAGCCAACGATCAAACACATCATCAGGAATGGGTTCGTTCAGGATAATGGACGCCGATCCGATCCGCGCATCATGTTGCGATACAGGCGCGAAAGGTGAGGCTGACGGAGCGAAGCCGGACAGGTTTTCAAGAGGATCACTGGGCACGGTTGGCGTCAGCCACGCTATGGCCTGATCAGATGTTCCCTGATGGCGCATACCGCTTAAATCCCAGAGGGCTGTAATTGGCACCACACCACGATCCGCCCGCAAAATGTCCACAGTTGGATTGAGTGTTCGCAGCCGTATTTTGAACGCGCTTGATGTGCTCTCGGACACCAGATCGGTTTTACTCAGGACGAGTAAATCCGCCATCGCGACTTGCGAAACGGCTTCGAACTGGCGGTTGAGCGTGTCCGGACCTGTTGCTGCATCCACCACCGTGACAACCCCGTCTATACGGAAGTTGTTTGCCAGATAGGTGTCCAACAAGAACGTCTGTAGAATTGGTGCGGGGTCTGCGAGGCCAGTTGTCTCGATCACGACACGGTCGAATGTCAAACGGTCTTCTTGTCTGCGGGCTGCCAAGTCTTGCAGGGTGCGCGATAGGTCGCCGCGAATGGAACAGCACAGGCAGCCCGATTGCATCAAGACGATATCTTCGTCCACGGCCTCGATCAGGTCGTGATCAAGTCCGGCCTCGCCGAACTCATTCACAATGACAGCGATCCTTGGTCCGGTTGCATTGGTTAGGATCGCATTGAGGAGTGTGGTTTTTCCCGCACCAAGAAAGCCTGTCAGCAAGGTTACCGGGAAGCGGGTATCTGTGGCGTCCATGTTATCGGTCATTCTGTTCCAGCTCATCATTTTGTAATGTTATGACATAACGCTAAATGAAAGGTCAAGACGCCTCAATCCAAGTAGGGCAACAACATTCCGATGCTGATGGCGATGATCAGGACGCCTCCAGTCACGTGCAGTGTTGCCGAGACGGCCTGCATGGCCTGGTGATCCCGCGCCCCAAGACCGGCCAACCTCCGAGCGGCGACGCCAGAGGTGACAACAGTCAAGTTAAACGCGGCGGTCCCGAGACCCATCGTGATCACGGCAAGACATCCAACGGCGAAAGCATCGAACCGAGCCGCGATCACCAGTACAAATAATGCACCAGTGCAAGGCCTCATCGCGATGCTGGCGATCAAAGCGACCGCCTCGCGCGCCGATGTAAGTGTTGCTATTTCCTGGATGCTTGGACCATGTGCATGGCCACAACAGCCGTGCGCAGCCTGGTTGGCTTGGCCCATTTTGTGCCAACTACGTGCGCCGCGAAATACTAACACAACCCCGATCGCGGCAATTGCTGCGTAACTTGCGGGGGCGAGCCAAGCCTCTGTGAGATCGGCCAGATCAGCGGAACCAATTTGCAAAACAAAATAGAGGCCGCCGACCAAAAGGATGGCCGTCGCCGCCTGCGCCAGACTGGATATAACCGTCAATATGCTCAACCGTTTTAGGGTTGCGCCACTCGCCAGGGCGGCTCCGCCGATTAGCACTTTACCATGACCCGGTCCAAGGGCGTGGAAGAATCCATATGCCGCTGTCGCACTGCACAAAGTCCAGACGGCCCTCGGATCGCCAGTCTGAATTCCCCTTAGGGCACCTGCCATTGCATTTTGGAACGTGCGTTGTTCGCCAGCTGCCCATTGTTGAATGTCGAACCACGGCACAAAGCTCCACGCGGCGGCACCGGCAGCGAAGATGCATAGAACGATGGGACCAAACCTTAACCACATGTCAGGCGCACCTCATCAGAGAAGAGGCGTCCGACATTCTCTTGCGTGGGTGCCTCTTCGCGCCCCAGTGCAGTGAGCGTTTCCTGCAAGGCGTTTTCTGCGGCATTCGGTTCAAACGGCACGATCTGCGCCTGACAGCCTTCAGGCAGAGCGATGGGGTCTTCCGCGGGCAGAATGGTATAGGCGTAGAAAAAGACGGGGTCATAAAGACGCAGAAAAGCGGACGCACCTTCGATCCTGACGGGCTGTGACAATGGTAGATCAAATGAGACTTCAACCTGATTGTTCTCAAGCGTTACAGCAGCGGCTTCGGGTCGCCCCAGTGGATAGTCTTGCCCAGCGACCTCAAGGTAGACATCGCCCTTGTATTCAGGGTCCCAGTTGGTTTCACCGTCTATAACTGCAGCTCGGTCTGCATCATTAAACTGTCCGTCTCCATCGAGATCCAAGTTCAACGATTCAAATAGGATAAGCGTTGTAAATTCGTCGTAGGTCCATGAAATCCGAAGCGCCTCTAATTGCCCGTCAGTCCCAAAGATGAAGCCGGTCCGCGCATCGACGAAGACATGCGGATGTGCCTTGGCGGGTCCACCAAGGCACATCACAACGAACAAAAGGCCCCAAAATTTGTGTGACACGGGAAACTTGTGCTCCAATCTTTAGTCCGGATTTTACGGGGGCTGATGCGATTACATGCAGCCTGCAAGAGCGGTCGACAGATTCCGGATAAGTTGAGGGTAAAGTGCCGGACCCGGCTCCAGATCGGAGCCAAGCGGATCGAGAATGCCCGTCTGTGCTTGCGTTCCATCGAGAACAGTTGCGACTAGACCGGGATTGAATTGCGGTTCGGCCAGAACACAATCAATGCCTTGCTCGGCGATCCGACCTTGGATTTCTGCAATTCGTGCTGGGCTAGGGTCAGACGCATCGCCGATGGAAATTGCGCCTGATGCGGGGAGATCAAAATCCGCCTCAAAGTACTGATAGGCATCATGGAACACGACGAATTGGCCATCACGCACAGGATCAAGCGTTGCTGTGACCTCACCAATCAAGGCTTCAATCTCAGTACGGCCTGCTGCCGCATTCGCAAAGTAAGTACCTGCGTTATCAGGATCGGCGGCGGAAAGCTGCCCTGCGATCACGTTCAGCCAGGTCATTGCATTTTGTGGTGACAACCATGCGTGCGGATCATGCGCACCGTGGTCATGTTCGTTGTGCTCGGCTTCTTCGTCATCATGATCATCATGTCCAGCCTCTTCATCGGCATGATCCTCGTGGCCTTCTTCATCATGATCATCATGATCATCATGCGCTTCGTCTGCGTGATCATCATGGTCTTCGTGGCCCTCTTCGTCGTCATGATCTTCCTCGTCATCATGGTCATAGTCTTCGAACAACGCACCTTCCCGGAACTCCAGTTCGATCGTGCCATCTGCTTCCAGCAATGCCGTCACAGCGGCATCCGGTGCGAGCGTTTCAATCGTATCGGTCAGCCATGGCGTCAAATCGGGTCCAATCCAAAATACAAGATCGGCGGCCTGCAATGCTGTAGCCTCAGATGGACGAAGGCTGTACTCGTGCGGGCTTGCACCGGGCTGAACAATCAAATCGGGTGTGCCGACGCCGTCCATGACCCGTGCTACCAAAGAATGGACCGGGGCGATATCAACCGCCACCTTCGGCGCGTCCGCGTAGGCTGTTCCACCCATCAAAGTGGCACTAAGGGACAGGGTAAGAAGCTTTCTGGACATCGAGGTCTCCATGTGATTGTATAACATTACACATCAGATAGACGAAATGTAATAACATGACAAGTGAGTCGAACAAGACAAATGCTGCGGACAGCCCCTTGGGGTTTGCGCAACATGATCATCGCACATGCGTGAGCGGGGGTCTTGCCGCAGCCGAGGCCCGTTGTGCGGCTGAAGGTCTTCGCTTTACGCCTGTGCGGCGCAAGGTGCTCGAGATATTGCTGCAAAATCACCGTGCTCTCGGAGCTTATACGATTTTGGACAGGCTGCGCGAAGACGGGTTTGGGTCGCAGCCACCTGTCGCGTATCGCGCGTTGGATTTTCTTGTCGCAAATGGTTTGGCCCATAAGATCGAACGGCTAAACGCCTTCATTGCCTGCGTTCACCCCAGTCACTCCCACACACCAGCATTTATGATCTGCCGTTTGTGCGATGCCGTGGCCGAGGCCCAATCCTCCCCTGCGCGGGGGGCGTTGGGTGATGCCGCACGTGCCACCGGCTTTCGGATAGAGCGCACTGTCGTTGAAGCCGAAGGTGTCTGCCCTGCCTGTGCAGATAAGGCCGACGCATGAGCCTTGTTCAGGTTGAAGACCTTAGCGTCCGCTATGGCGCAAGGACGGTGCTATCACGCGTATCTTTGCGCGTCGAACCCGGTGAGATTGTCACAATTGTTGGCCCAAACGGGTCAGGCAAAACCAGCCTGCTGCGCGCGATTATCGGTGCAGTGAAACCGATTGAAGGTCGCATCTTGCAAGGGAACGGCGTGAAAATCGGATATGTTCCGCAAAGACTGCAAATTGACGAAACACTGCCTATTACTGTTTCAAGGTTTTTGAAATTGCCGGGCGGCGTCGCAGATGTGGACATTGATCAGTCCCTTACACAGGCAGGTGTGCCCGACTTGGCAAAGGCGCAACTTTCAAAGCTCTCGGGCGGTCAATTCCAGCGGGTCCTCCTTGCCCGCGCATTGATCGGAAAGCCGGATCTGCTGCTCTTGGACGAAGCCACCCAAGGGCTTGACCAACGCGGTTCAGCATCCTTTTACCAACAAATCGAAACGGTGCGACAGGCAACGGGGTG
>JBLHNX010000129.1:0-7327 GCA_047622125.1 Paracoccaceae bacterium
GTGTCGGGGATTTGGCGCACTGTTTCGCGGTCCTCGCCACTACGGCGAAACGGATGGCGATGCGGATCGTCTTTCATAGAAACTGCTCCTGATGTTGTTGCAATTTGTCTGGCAGGGTTGGCGGGCAAAGTCCAATAACAGGAACGCTAGCCACTTGGTTCATCCTCAAGTGATTGCGTGGCGGCCCTGCCGCAGCTATAGCGCTGACAAACCTGTCCTTTGCCGAGCCGGAGAAAACCATGTCCAACGAAGCCCTAGAAACCGCAATCGAAGCCGCTTGGGAGGCCCGCGACGGCATTTCACCCGCAACAACCGGCGAGGTCCGCGAGGCGATCCAAGACACGCTGAACGCTTTGGACTCAGGCGTGCTGCGCGTGGCTGAACGGCGTGAAAACGGCGACTGGCACGTTAATCAGTGGGCCAAGAAAGCGGTGCTGCTGTCTTTCCGCCTGAATGATATGGAAACGATCCCGGGCGGCAACGGCGCATCCACATGGTGGGACAAGGTTCCCTCAAAGTTCGACAACTGGGGCGAAAACCAGTGGCGCGAGGCAGGCTTTCGCGCCGTGCCCGGCTCAATCGTGCGCCGCTCGGCCTTTATCGGCAAGAACGTCGTGCTGATGCCGTCATTCGTGAATATCGGCGCCTATGTCGACGAAGGGTCCATGGTTGATGGCTGGGCAACAGTCGGCAGCTGCGCACAGATCGGCAAGAACGTACACCTGTCGGGCGGCGTCGGCATCGGCGGCGTGCTGGAGCCCATGCAGGCTGGCCCAACGATCATCGAAGACAACTGCTTTATCGGTGCGCGCTCTGAAGTGGTCGAAGGCTGCATCGTCCGTGAAGGATCGGTCCTTGGGATGGGCGTGTTCATTGGCCAATCCACTAAGATTGTCGATCGTGAAACCGGCGAATTCACCTATGGCGAAGTGCCGCCCTATTCTGTGGTCGTCGCGGGCTCTATGCCATCCAAGAACGGTATCAACCTGTATTGTGCAGTGATCGTTAAGCGCGTCGATGAACGCACACGGTCCAAGACGGCCATCAACGAGCTGCTGCGAGATTAATCAGGACGGGTTTGTTCACAGCCCACGCTCCCGAAAGGCAAGAAATGTCTGACGCTCCGAAAGTAAAAAAACCGTCTCGACAGCAGATCTTTACCCTGCTTGTCGAGGTGGGCCGCAAAGACGGTGACGGCTTGCCCAAAGCTGCCACAGGTGCAGCGCTGATGATCTATGCCAGCGGCGTGGACGAGGCCGAAGCCGTGCGCGAAACCGTCGCGATCCTCAAGCAAGCGGATATGAATCCGCTCGATGTCTCGGGATACGGCACGCTGGACGAGCGCCTCGCCGAGGGGCACGACATCGCGGATGATGAAAAAGAGCTCATGGCGCGCGCTTTGGCTGAAAACAGCGTGATCGTCGCGCAAATGACGCCGTTTTTCGAGGACGAAAAACCAGCCTAACTGTTAGAAGGTCCGAACCATTTTAGCCGGATCGCTTCATAGGTGCCGTTTTCACGCAGGCGTAGCAAAGACTGGTTGATTTCTTCTGCCAAGGGGCTGCCCGATTGCAGCGCGATCCCATAGCTTTCAGGCAAGAATACTGGCCCCGCCAACTTTGCAATTTCGGCCCCGTCCGTGGTGACATAATAGGCCAGAATGGGCGCATCAAAGACGACTGCGTTCACGTCACCGGCTTCAAATGCGTCGATCAATGCCTCGAGTCCGTCAAATGGAATCGCGCGCAAGTCGCGCCGTTCAAGGAAACCAGCGGCCGTTGAGCCACCGATGGTTCCGACCCGTTTGTCATAAAGATCGTTAATACCGGTGACGTTGCTTTGAATCGCGCTGATCGTAAGCGACGTCGTAATTTTGGCCACAAAGATCGACACGACAAACAGTGACGACACAACAAGGAGAACGCCAAACAGGCGACCAAATGGAGAGCGCGGCGCGCGTTCTTCAAAGCCGCCATTCACAACAAGATTGAGCGCCCACCAGAAAGCGGGAAAGGCCATTTCGCGGGCATTGCCGTCGAAATAGGGTTGGCGGCCCCGTTCAAAACGCCACATCAACATGCCAGCCGCGAATAACACGCCAAACGCCGCCAGAATGCCCAACAATACGTCGCGCGAAAACAAGGCAGACCAAACAGATGGAGATCCGGAATCGAACGGCGTCATTATTTGCAACCCCGAGGCAAATATCGGCTGGCTGAAGTCCACAATTGCCTCGCGCTCGGCAGTGATCGAGATGTTCGCAATCGCGGCATCGGCCTCATCGCTGGACACCATATCGAGCATGTCTTTAAAGCTGTCGGCGCGGATAAACTCGTAGCTTTGGCCAAGATCTGTCATCACGCTGGCCCAAAGGTCGATTGAGAAACCGACGTCTTGCCCGTCTTCGACCATCGAAAAGGGTGCCCGTGTAACGGTCGCGACCCTAAGGTCCTGCGCCAAAACGCCCGACGCAAAGCCGACAAACGCGCAAACCAATATGCCGAAAATCCGCATTGCCACCCCCGCCACGCCCCAATTAATTTAGCTTTACGCGATCAATTGCACGTTGGGCAATGCTGCTGGCTAGGCCATAGCCGATTCTGTCAGGGTAAGTGCCTCAAAGCCACGCAATACCGGAATCGCAAGATCAGTCGCCATCGGGCGCAATTCTGGCGGTAGGTCTCGGAGGATCGAATGCGGCAAGACACCGGGATCGCCCAAAAGCGGGCGGACATCAAAGCTCTCGAGTGGCGTGCCGTTGACGATGATCACGGCTGGCCTGTCGAGCAGGATGTGGTGGTAACGGACGGTAAGCGGGCGTGAATCAACCGCCAGCACGGCGCGATGGTCAACAAGATGTCGCGCTGCCGCTGTCACTTCTTCCTCGCCAAAAAGATATTCAACGTTAGACCCCGACAGGTATAACCGTTGATCCTGTCCCACCAAGAAATCCTGCGTCACGCCATAATAGGGTGCGCGCAATAGACATGGCGCATACCGGCCCCGTGCGGGCAACAGATGCGAGCCGACCCAGCGCACCTGCGCGTCATCCCCATCAAGGGTGGTGACAATTTCACCCGGGCGAAGCGTCTCGATCGCCTTTAAGCCTTTCGGCGTTTCGATTGTTGTGTTCTCGCCAATTGATGGCATGGGCCCCGCTGGTTCGATGTCGTCAGACAAAGCAGCGAAATGCAGGCTCGCATCTGTATTGCACAGAAAATGATCAGCCATAAGTCGCGTGGCATCGCGCATCGACAGCGGGAATGGTGCGCTTACCTCGGTCTGGAATAGCTTGCCGTGATCAGGAAGATAAAGGCTCAGGGTGCCGCGTCGCGCCGGGCAATCCCAAGAATAGGTAATCTGCACGACATCTTCAAAAGTGTCCAAGTCGGTAGCAAGCTCTCGCGACAAGTGCTGCGCCCCATGCCGCATAAGCAACCGCAACGTCCCGTCGGTATCAAGGCAAAGCGTTAGCGCCGATGGCCACGGGTCACGCGCAAAAAGCCGTATCAAATTGACGGGCTGCGGTCGTGGTTCATAGCTGCATTCAATGAATAGAGTGCCACGCGCAAGAAGACTGTCCGGATCAGGCGCAGGGCCGCGGTTGGCATGGCCAAGGCCCGCTGGACTCAGGACGCCCTCGCTCGCATCTCTTAGGCCAATCCAACTCATGCTTGGGTCATCCGTGTCATATTCAAGCTGCCGCCTGCGCCAACAAGAGCCGGGCTTCATAGTTGCGATGCGTGCGCCGCGCGGCAGGGCTATATCCCCGGCCGATCGTTCGAATTCGCGTGCTGGCGGCGAAACATGGGGTTGTTTTAACCGTGACAAAGCCAACGTCACTTTCCAGCAGGTTGTTCGATCCATCAACGCTATCGACCGTATAGGTAAAGCTGACATCGTCGTCATCTGCGTTGGTCGTAATATCAAAGGTGCCATTGATCCAGACGCCAACCGCATCGTCGAATACTGGTCTGGAATACTTGGGGTATTCATCTGATGATGACACGACCTGCATCGTCAGTGTGTCACCGGTCGGGGCGAAATCGATGCTCAGGAATGACGCATCATATGTGCTCGTCCCTGCGATTGCATTAAAGTCGGCTTCGCCACCGCCAAAAATTGCATTCGCCATCTGCATCGCAGACGCGTTTGTGTTGTATCCCAACTCGCTTGCCGCAACCATTTGCCCCAACCCTTATGTTGGAGGCAGTTCAGACGGAGTCGCGCTTTACGTGCACGTTAACCTATATCTTGTGGCTTTTACTGCTCGCCACGGACCATCTTGGGTCTCTTTGATGTCTGCCCTGCCTCGGCTCTATTATTAACGTCACCCTAGGCCAATTTATCCTTTCATGTGAGTGTTTTATGACGCTTTGTTGATGTGATCCAAAAATGTGTCGCATGCGCGCCACAGGCCAGTTTGCATCGGGTCTTGCGGCGCGCTACGTCTTAGACGTTAAAGGAGTCCACTATGACCAAACTTGTCGATCCAGTTGACCTTACGGCAAAGCTTGTGCGCTGCGCCTCGGTGACACCCGTAGAAGGCGGCGCCCTGATCTTACTTGAGAACCTGTTGGGGGGTGCAGGGTTTGACTGCACGCGGGTCGATCGCAATGGCGTGTGCAACCTGTTCGCCCGTTGGGGCGACAAGGGGGCCGCGCGATCATTTGGGTTCAACGGCCATACGGATGTCGTGCCGATAGGCGATGCTGCGGCATGGACGCATGACCCGTTCGGTGCAGATATTGTCGATGGCTACCTTTATGGGCGCGGCGCGACGGACATGAAATCCGGCGTGGCCGCATTTGCCGCTGCCGCCGTGGATTTCGTGCGCGACACCCCGCCCGACGGCGCGATTATCCTGGCGATCACAGGTGACGAGGAAGGCCCGTCAGTGGACGGGACAATAGCACTGCTGGATTGGATGACGACGCAACGCGAAGCCATGAGCGATTGCCTTGTCGGCGAGCCGACCTGCGTGCAAGACATGGGCGACATGATCAAGATCGGGCGGCGCGGGTCGATGACCGCGCATTTCACAGTGACCGGTAAACAGGGACACTCTGCCTATCCGCACCTCGCGCTTAATCCGCTGCCCGCGATGGCGCGATTGATGGACCGTCTGGCAAGCCACACTCTCGATACCGGCACCGATCATTTTGACCCCTCCACCCTTGCGATTGTGACCATCGACACCGGCAATCCCGCCACAAACGTGATCCCCGCGCACTGTCGCGCCAGCGTGAATATCCGGTTCAACGACACGCACACCGGCGAAAGCCTCTCTGCATGGCTGCACGATATGGCCGACTCGGTGCACGATGAAACCGGCGTCAGCATCACGATGGACGTCAATTTGTCAGGCGAGGCCTTCTTGACCCCTCCGGGCGCTCTGTCCGCACTGATCGTTGACGCTATGCGGGCCGAAACCGGACGCACGCCTGAATTGTCCACCACAGGCGGGACATCGGACGCGCGTTTCGTCAAAGATCACTGCGCTGTCGTGGAATGCGGGCTTGTCGGCAAACGGATGCATCAAGTCGATGAACGTGTGCCTGTGGCCGATATCGCCACTCTCAAAGCAATCTATACGCGCGTGTTGCAGGCCTATTTCAGCCAGCCCTGACCCGTGCTAGGGCTGCCCCATGAAACGCATTCCCTCCAAAGATGAAATCCTGAAATGGATTTCCGATAATCCCACCCAGTCAGCCAAACGCGATATCGCCAAGGCGTTCGGGATCAAAGGTGCTGCGCGCATCGACCTCAAACAGATCCTGCGCGAGCTGGAAGACAGCGGCCAGATAGTGCGGCCCAAGAAGACGTATCGCGATCCAAACAGCCTGCCGCCTGTGTCGGTTCTTGAGATCGTCGGGCCGGACAAAGACGGAGATCTGATCGCGCGGCCAATGGAGTGGCATAGCGACGGCGAGCCGCCCGTGATCATGTATATTCCCGGCAAGACCGACCCGGCGCTGGGCGCAGGTGACCGCATTCTCGGACGCCTCACTGTGGAACGCGGCGAAGGTTTTGCATATACCGCCCGGTTGATCCGCCGCATTGGCACCAACCCACTGCGTGTTTTGGGCATATTCCGGCGCGGATCAGAAGGGGGCCGTATTCTGCCGATCGAAAAAGGGTCGGACAATGAATGGACGGTCGCCAACGATGCCATGAACGGTGCCAAAGACGGCGAATTGGTCGAGGCCGAACAGGCCGGCCCAAAGGGGCGCATGGGCCTGCCCAAAGCACGGATCGTAGCCCGCCTTGGCGATCCAACCGCACCGCGTGCCGTGTCGCTGATCGCGATCCACCAGCATGGCATCCCCGATCATTTCCCCGATGAAGTCGTGGCCGAAGCCGACGCGGCGAAAACGGCTACTATTCAGGGCCGCGAAGACCTGCAAGACCTGCCGCTGATCACCATCGATCCATGGGATGCGCGCGACCGCGACGATGCCTGCCTTGTGCAGCCCGATGATGATCCCAAGAACGCCGACGGACATATCCTTTGGGTCGCGATTGCTGACGTGGCGCATTATGTGACCACGGGGTCCGCGCTGGACCGCGAGGCGCGCAAGCGTGGCAATTCCACCTATTTCCCCGACCGCGTTGTGCCGATGTTGCCCGATACCCTGTCGGGCGATCTGTGTTCGCTGCACGAAAACGTGCCGCGCGCTTGTATTGCCGTGCGGATGCGGGTCAACGCGGCGGGCCAAAAGATCGATCACAGCTTTCACCGTGGGTTGATGCGGTCCATCGCCTCGCTGAACTACGAAGAAGTGCAGGCGGGCATGAACGGCGCGCCAAATGAGAAAGTTGCGCCGATCCTCGACGATATCATCCGCCCGCTCTACGCCTGTTACGAAAGCCTGAAAAAGGCGCGCAACGCCCGCCAGCCGCTTGAGCTCGACCTGCCCGAACGACAGATCGTGATCAACGATGAAGGCCACGTCACAGCGGTCAATTTCAAGGAACGCCTTGATGCCCACCGCATGATCGAGGAATTCATGGTGCTGGCCAATGTCGCTGCCGCCGAAACCCTGATTGCGAAAGAAACGCAGCTTCTGTTCCGTGTTCACGAAGAACCCAGCCCCGAAAAGCTGGAAGCGCTACGCGAGGTTGCTGCCGCCAGTGGTCTGACACTTGCAAAGGGACAGGTGCTGCAAACATCGCATCTGAACCGACTCCTGAAGCAGGCCGAAGGCACCCCCGACGACGAATTGATTAATATGGCGACACTGCGGTCGATGACGCGGGCCTATTACAACCCTGAAAACTTTGGTCACTTCGGGTTGGCCCTGCGCAACTACGCGCATTTCACCTC
>JBLHNX010000130.1:0-7322 GCA_047622125.1 Paracoccaceae bacterium
TGCATGCGGTGACCGAAGGGACCGATGCGCAGGCCACTGTGTCGGTGCGCATGGAAGAAGACGGGCGCATTGCCACGGGTCAGTCGGCGGATACCGACACAGTTGTGGCGTCGGCCAAGGCCTATATCAACGCGCTGAACCGCCTGCTTGTGCGGCGCGAAAGATCCGCACCAGGGTCCGATATCAAAGAAGTCAGCTACAAAGACGCTGGCGAATAACAAACACGGCGGCGGGTCGCATTGACCCGCCGCTAACCACTGGCAAGATCACGCCAACGTGCCTGCCAAGCCCCCTTTCCTCCGTGCATCACCACGCCTATAAGTCGCGAGGCCTGCCTCCATAGGGGAGTCGTGGGCATTGAATCATTGGGAACAAACAAATGTTTGGTTTAGGCAGCTTGTTTTCGTCTGATATGGCGATTGATCTCGGCACTGCGAACACGCTCGTTTATGTGCGCGGCAAGGGCATCGTTCTGTCAGAACCTTCTGTTGTTGCTTACCACTTCAAGGACGGCGTCAAAAAGGTGCTGGCCGTGGGCGAAGATGCGAAATTGATGCTCGGTCGCACACCGGGATCCATTCAGGCCATTCGCCCGATGCGCGAAGGCGTGATCGCCGACTTTGATACCGCCGAAGAAATGATTAAACACTTCATCCGCAAGGTCCACAAACGTACGACATTCTCCAAGCCCAAGATTATCGTTTGCGTGCCCCACGGCGCGACACCCGTTGAAAAACGCGCCATTCGCCAGTCGGTTCTGTCCGCTGGTGCGCGCCGCGCGGGCCTGATCGCCGAACCGATTGCAGCTGCGATCGGTGCGGGAATGCCGATTACCGATCCGACCGGCAACATGGTCGTCGATATCGGTGGCGGTACAACCGAAGTTGCCGTGCTTTCGCTGGGTGATATCGTCTACGCGCGCTCCGTGCGCGTCGGTGGTGACCGTATGGACGAGGCGATTATCTCCTATCTGCGCCGCCAGCATAACCTGCTGATCGGTGAAAGCACCGCCGAGCGGATCAAGACATCTATCGGCACCGCCCGCATGCCTGATGACGGGCGCGGCCAGTCGATGATGATCCGCGGCCGTGATCTGTTGAACGGCGTGCCCAAAGAAACCGAGATCAGCCAAGCGCAGGTCGCCGAAGCATTGGCCGAACCCGTGCAGCAAATCTGCGAGGCGGTGATGACGGCGCTTGAAGCAACCCCACCTGATCTGGCGGCTGATATTGTCGATCGCGGCGTGATGTTAACAGGTGGCGGCGCGCTTCTGGGAGAACTTGATCTGGCCCTGCGCGAACAGACCGGCCTTGCGATTTCGGTCGCCGACGAGTCACTTAATTGTGTGGCACTCGGTACTGGCAAGGCACTGGAGTATGAAAAGCAACTCCGTCATGTCATAGATTACGACAGTTAATCTAATACGAGGGGGGTAAGCCACCCTTGGCTCGCGACAGAACCAATACCGAAGACTACATCAACCCCGTCCGCAGGCTGCTGGTCGGGGTTCTGGTGCTGTCCATGTTCGGGGTCTTTTTGATTTGGCGGATCGACAGCCCACGCGTGGAACGGTTTCGCACGGCCGTGATTGACCGCGTTGTGCCGTCTTTTGATTGGGCGATGGCGCCGGTTACCGGTGCTGCCAATCTGGTCGCTGACTTTCAAAGCTATCAGCGCATCGCCGAGCAAAACCGCGACCTTCGCCGTGAATTACAGCAAATGCGTGCATGGCGCGAGGCAGCACTGCAACTTGAACAGGAAAACGCCAAGCTGCGGGATTTTAACAACGTCCGCCTTGATCCGCAGATGACCCATGTGACCGGCGTCGTGCTGGCCGACAGTGGCTCTCCGTTTCGCCAATCGGTCTTGCTGAATGTGGGGGAGCGCGATGGCATTCTTGACGGGTGGCCGACTATGGATGGGATCGGCCTTGTGGGGCGCATCAGCGGCGTTGGTAAAAATACGAGCCGCGTGATCCTGCTAACGGATACATCGAGCCGGATTCCGGTGACGATCCAGCCTTCGGGCCAGCGCGCGGTTCTTGTTGGTGACAACACGATCAACCCACCGATCGAATTCCTCGAAACGCCCGATGCCGTGCGCCCTGGCGATCGTGTCGTCAGTTCAGGCGATGGCGGGTTGTTCCCGGCAGATTTGCTTGTGGGGCGCGTGGCGCTTGGCAATGACCGACGCTTGCGTGTGCGCCTGTCAGCCGACTACGAGCGGCTGGATTTTCTGCGCGTGCTGCGCAGCCAGCAAGCCGAGCGCATCAGCGACACAGGCGCGCTGATTGCGCCGATCGTGCCGCCGGTATTGCCCGCCGTCCAAGACCCTCCCGAAGCTGACGTCGCCGCGGAGGCCGCCGATGGTTGAGTCCCCGACAACGCGGGTTTGGATTGGTCGGGCGCTTTTTGTGGGGCTGACATTTGCGATTATTTTCGTGCGGCTTTTGCCGTTGGAAACCTTGCCCCGTAGTTTCGGTTTTCCCGACGCGATGCTTTGCCTTGCGCTCACATGGACTGTGCGCAGACCAGACTATGTCCCCGCGCTGCTGATCGCGGCCTTGTTCTTGCTTGCGGACATGCTGTTTCACCGACCACCGGGACTTTGGACAGCACTTGTGCTCGTTTTGACCGAAACACTTCGCGCCCGTTCTTCGGGGCTCCGCAGTATGCATTTTACTGCCGAATGGGCCACCGTGGCTGCAGGGATTGTCGTAATTACGCTGGTCTATTCTGCATCCCTTACGGTGGTGATGGTGGCGCGCCCTCCATTAAGCTTGGCACTGACGCAAATGGTTACGACAATCCTATTTTATCCTATTGTTGTTGGCCTGTCGCATGTCATCTTTGGGGTCAGTCGGCCGCCAGTAGGGGCCGTTGATCCACGAGGGCATCGCCTATGAGACGCGCGCCAAAAGACACAGCAGCCAGCGCCCGTAAAATCAACCGTCGTGCCCTTGTTCTTGGGGCAGCGCAGGTTGGGATCGTCGGCGCACTTGGACTGCGCATGCGCTCAATGCAGATCGAACAAGCAGATCAATATCGCCTTTTGGCAGATGAAAACCGGATCAATATTCACCTGCTGCCGCCGCCCCGCGGGTTGATTTTTGACACCAATGGCATCCCGCTGGGCAGCAACGAGCAAAACTATCGCATCGTTATGGTCCGCGAGGATGCAGGCAACGTCGAGGATGTCCTTGCCCGCCTGTCGCGCCTTGTCCCACTGACCCCCGAAGCGATTGAAAAGGCTCTGGAGGAACTTTCGCGCTCGGCGTTTGTGCCGGTGACCATCGCGGATCGCCTCACTTGGGAGGACGTCGCACGCGTTACCGTCAACGCCCCTGCTTTGCCCGGTGTCATAACCGAAGTGGGCCTGTCACGCAGTTACCCTATGAAAGAGGACATGGCGCATGTTGTCGGCTATGTCGGCCCTGTTAGCGACTATGACCTTGGCCGGATCGACGACAATGACCCTTTGCTTCGGATTCCACGCTTTCAGATCGGGAAGACCGGCGTCGAGAACAAGATGGAGCGCCCTTTGCGTGGCTCTGCAGGCAGTCGCCGCATCGAAGTGAACGCCGTGGGTCGCGTAATGCGCGAACTTGACCGCCAAGAGGGTGAAGCCGGATCAAACCTGCAACTGAGCGTCGATGCGCGTCTTCAGAACTACCTGCAGGTCCGCCTAACCGGTGAAAGCGCCTCGGCTGTCGTGATTGATCTGGACAATGGCGATCTGCGCGCCATTGGCTCGGCCCCGACGTTTGACCCCAATAAATTTGTGCGCGGGATCTCTGTCGCCGATTGGCGCGGGTTGAATGAAGACAAATACCTTCCACTGTCGGCAAAGGCCGTGCAGGGCGCGTACCCACCCGGCTCAACCTTCAAGATGGTTACGGCCCTCGCCGCGCTGGAAAACGGTGACATTGACCCCGAAGAGACAGTCTCGTGTCGCGGCTATCTAGACGTGTCCGATACCCGATTCCACTGCTGGAAGAGAGGCGGTCATGGTAACATCAACCTGCACGAAAGCCTCAAGCAAAGCTGCGATGTTTATTACTATGACCTCGGCCAGCGCGTTGGCATCGACAAGATCGCCGAAATGGCGCGCAAGCTAGGCATAGGCGTGAAACACGACGTGCCGCTTTCGGCAGTCTCAAGCGGACTCGCGCCAGACAAAGCCTGGAAAGCCGAAGTGCGCGGCGAAGAATGGCGCATCGGTGACTCTGTCAACGCGTCGATCGGGCAAGGTTATGTGCTGGCATCACCACTGCAACTGGCGATTATGACGGCCCGCATTGCAACGGGGCGCTCTGTGACGCCGCGTCTTGTGCGCGCGATTGACGGGGTCGAACAACCTTCGGGAGCGGGCGAACCACTGGGCGTGAACGAAAACTACCTGCGACGTGTGCGCCAAGCGATGTATGCCGTATCCAACCACAACCGTGGCACCGCATTCCGCACCAGAATTGTCGAAGATGATCTGCGCATGGCGGGCAAAACCGGCACAAGTCAGGTGCGCCGGATCACAACCGCCGAACGCGCCGCAGGCGTTACGCGCAACGAAGACCTTCCCTGGGAACGGCGCGACCACGCCTTGTTCGTGAGCTTTGCACCCTTTGATAACCCGAAATACGCAGTGGCCGTGGTGGTCGAACACGGTGGTGGCGGGTCCGTTGCTGCCGCTCCGATCGCGCGCGACATCATGTTGCAGGCGCTCTACGATGGCACGCCGCCGCTCTCGGCCTACCCATCCGGGGACCAAGCACGCATCGCCGAGCAGCAAAATCGCCTTGAACTGCGCGAGATCGTCGCGCCACCGTCAAGTGATCGGGCTTAACGCATGAGTTACCTAGAGTATCAGGCCAAATATGTACCCAGCGGCTTTCGCAAACTACTGCACCTGAACTGGGCGATCGTCATCCTGCTTTCGGCTGTGGCCGCGACTGGATTCTTGATGCTTTATTCCGTGGCGGGCGGGTCGATGGACCCTTGGGTGCGCCCGCAGGTGGCACGCTTCGGGTTGGGCATGGCGCTGATGCTGGGCATCGCGTTGGTGCCGATCTGGTTCTGGCGCAACATGGCCGCTTTGGCTTATATTTTTGCGATCATCCTGTTGATACTGGTCGAATTTATCGGTGTCACGCGGGGCGGATCGCAACGCTGGCTCGACATTGGCTTTATGGTTTTGCAACCCTCCGAGGTCATGAAAATTTCGCTCGTGATGTTGCTTGCCGCCTATTACGATTGGTTGCCAATCAACAAGACATCGCACCTGTTGTGGGTCTTGGCACCTGTCGTGCTGACCCTCATTCCCGTCTATCTAGTGCTGAGCCAACCTGACCTTGGCACCGCATTGCTGCTCTTACTTGGGGGTGGCACGGTCATGTTTCTGGCTGGTGTGCACTGGGCGTATTTCGCAAGCGTAGTCGCGGCCGGTATCGGGGCAATCGTCGCCGTAATCAGATCACAAGGGACGTCATGGCAAATCCTCAAGGATTACCAGTACGACCGGATCAATACCTTCCTTGACCCGACGGCAAATCCCTTGGCCGAAGGCTATCATATAACCCAAGCTAAGATTGCGCTTGGATCGGGGGGCTGGACGGGACGTGGATTCATGCAAGGCACGCAGTCACGCCTGAACTTTCTGCCCGAAAAGCATACCGACTTTATCTTCACCACATTGGCCGAGGAATTCGGCTTTGTCGGCGCCTTTACCCTGCTTGTGCTTTACACGCTGATAGTTTTCTTTACCGTGACCTCTGCACTCCAAAACAAAGATCGCTTTGCCAGCCTTGTAACCCTTGGAATCGCGATGACATTCTTCCTGTATTTCGCGGTGAACATGTCGATGGTGATGGGTCTTGCCCCGGTGGTTGGCGTACCTCTGCCTCTGGTAAGCTATGGCGGCTCGGCAATGCTGGTGTTGCTGGCGGGCTTTGGCCTAGTCCAAAGCGCCAACGTCCATCGGCCGCGTTAGGGAATGACATGACACTCAACATCCTTTTTTCCGCCCCCGATCACGCTTGGGACGCCTACAAAACAGCCCTGCCGCCGGCATTTGAACAGGCCGGTATTTCGGTAAACCTCGCTCGGGATCATGCGCCAGACAGCGTGGACTACATCGTCTTTGCGCCCAACGGCGGCCTAAATGATTTCACAGCGTTTACAAAATGCAAAGCCGTCCTCAGCCTTTGGGCGGGGGTGGAAACCATCGTTACAAACGCCACGCTAACACAGCCGCTGGCCCGTCTGGTCGATCCGGGCCTAACGCAGGGGATGGTGGAATGGGTGGTCGGTCACAGCCTGCGCCACCACCTCGCAATGGACCTGCATATCCAAGGCCAGGATGGTATCTGGCGCGACCACGTCCCACCGCTTGCCAGCGACCGGCCCGTTACGATCCTTGGTCTTGGAGCATTGGGCGCAGCATGTGGTAAGGCGCTCGCGGCCCTGGGCTTTCCCGTCACCGGCTGGTCACGTGGGCTGAAATCAATCGATAATATCACCTGCCTGCACGGCAGTGCGGGCCTCACTCAGGCACTCACGGACTCACAAATCCTGATCCTGTTGTTGCCCCTGACGCAACTGACCCGCAACCTGATCAACAGCGACCGCCTTGGTCTGCTTGCCAAAGGTGCATTTGTGATCAACCCGGGCCGTGGCCCGCTGATTGATGACGGTGCCCTGCTGGCCGCTCTCGATGCGGATCAGATCGGCCATGCTACGCTTGATGTGTTTCGCGCCGAACCCCTTCCCGAAGACCACCCCTATTGGGCACACTCGAAGGTGACCGTCACACCGCACATCGCATCAGAAACGCGACCCTCAAGTGCCGCCCGCGTGATCGCAGAAAACATCGTGCGCAGCGAAAATGGCCGGCAGCTGAAATACCTCGTCAATCGGTCACGCGGCTACTAATCGCTTCTTGTGTTCGGAAATACTCTGGGGGAATTGGCCGCAGGCCAAGGGGGCAACGCCCCAAAACAAATCATCATGCGCGGCGCGGCCGCTCCTTTATTTCAGTTTCGGCGGGCGCGACGGGTCCATGCCGGGGTTTGCACCGGGGGTTGCAGGAGCTTCCGGCACAGGTAAATCAATGCGCAACCCTACCCGCGACAACCGCGCCGCCATAGGATCACTTGGCGCTAAAAAGGCCACGTCTATCGCGCCTGCCTCAATACCCGAAAACGTTAGCGCCTCGCCGACAGCCGTGGCCAGCGCGCCTTGCGCTGCCTCGATCGCATCGACAAAGGCCAGCAAATGCCCCTGCGCGCCGCCCTCGTATGATACGGCTGCCAAATAGGCCATTTTGGCCAG